>JBMZCV010000030.1:0-36226 GCA_049613665.1 Chitinophagales bacterium
TGTACCAGCATGAGTTTTTAACTCGTGCTAAACCAAAACAGTAGCTTTTAGCTACCTATTCATCCAATTCAAAGCTATCTGGTAGTTAAAAACTACCAATTTGATGTGGTACGAGTTGAAAACTCATACCTGTTTTATAGTTTATTTGGCACTTTTGGGAGCGAAAAACAATATTCTTGTTATTCTTAAATTCGACAGCCCACCTGACAGATTTATTTTACAAATAGAGAAAGCTAACAAACTAAATATCAATACGTTTGCACTAATGCTTTTGCCAAAAATAATCGCAAGGCTTTTTGTATCTTTGCAACGTTTTTTTCAGCAAAAAAAAAGTAATGAAAACAATAGCAGATTTTAATTTCAAAGATAAGAAAGTGTTAATGCGTGTAGATTTCAATGTGCCGATAAGTGCAGAATGGCAAGTGAGCGATAATACACGCATTCAGGCAGCATTGCCGAGCATCAAAAAAATATTAGCTGATGGTGGTAGCCTTGTTTTGATGTCGCATTTGGGCAGACCAAAAGGAAAAGTACAAGGGAAACTATCGTTGCGAAACATTTTATCGGATTTGAGCAAATTATTAGGCCAAAGTGTTGGTTTTATTTACGATTGCGTAGGCGATGATGTGAAAAAATCGGTAGCCAATATGAAAAATGGCGATGTTTTGTTGCTCGAAAACCTAAGATTTCAGCCTGCCGAAAAAAAAGGTGATGTAGATTTTGCAAAAGCTCTAGCAGATTTGGGCTGCGATGTGTATGTAAATGATGCTTTCGGAACGGCTCACCGAGCTCATGCTTCTACTTATACGGTAGCACAGTTTTTTGAAACTAAAATGTTTGGCTTTCTCATGGCTAAAGAAATTGAGAATGCCAAAAAAGTATTAGATGAACCACAACGGCCATTTACAGCAATTTTGGGCGGAGCAAAAGTATCTGACAAAATTTTGTTGATAGAAACTTTGTTGGATAAAGTCGATAATATCATCATTGGTGGCGGCATGGCTTACACTTTTCACAAAGCACAAGGTGGCATTATTGGCGGTTCGTTGGTAGAAAATGATAAATTGGACTTAGCAAAACGTTTATTGGAACAAAGTACAGCAAAAGGTGTGCGTTTGCTCATTCCAGAAGATTCGATAGTAGCAGATAGTTTTTCTAACGAAGCTGAAACGAAAGTAGCCAATAGTAATGCTATTGTAAATGGTTGGATGGGTTTGGATATTGGAGAAAAAGCAATTGCAGCCTTTTCAGAAGTCATTTTGCAGTCGAAAACCATATTTTGGAACGGCCCAATGGGTGTTTTTGAGATGGAAAGTTTTGAGAAAGGCACAAAAGCGATTGCTTATGCAGTAGCCGAAGCGAGCCAAAAACATGGTGCTTTCAGCCTTATCGGTGGTGGCGACTCGGTAGCCGCTATCAAAAAATTTGAATTGGGCGATAAAGTAAGCTACGTTTCTACGGGTGGCGGTGCGATGTTGGAATTGTTTGAAGGCAAAGAATTGTATGGCATTCAAGCAATTAAGTAGTAACTTAAATAATTTTTTTCGTAAAAAAAGACAAAAAAAAAGCCTTCTCAACCACGAGAAGGCTAACCCTTACTAAACCCAAACAACTAAATTTTATTTGTTGCATTGTCTCTCAATAAAAAACAATGCTATTTCATCATTTAATGTATCGTTATTTTTCTTGTCAGAATACCTTTTGACGTTTGAGCTGTCACTAAATAAGTACCAGGCAATAGATTTTTTCGCTCAAAAAGTAGTTCTTTTCTTCCTGCTCTCATGTTTTCATTTGCCAAGATAGCAACCAAACGTCCAGAAATATCATGCACATTTACCTTCACTTTGTCGTCTTCCGCCAAATCGAAAGCAACGGTTGTAACCTCGTTAAATGGATTAGGATAGTTCGTAATTTGTTCTTCTTCTATCTCCTCAATTGGCCGACTAATTGTGTTGTTTTCTTTTTCGGCTGGTCTTACTGTTTCTAAATTAAAAACATAAACTTTGCCTTCAAAAGTTTCACTACAACCTTCATTATTATATATCGTTAGTGAAAAAACATACATGCCTTCTTCTTCATAAATATGTTCTGGGCTAATGTCTGTTGAAGTATTGCCATCGCCAAAAGTCCATTTAACACTTGAAAAGTCGCCTATTGAACGATTGTCAAAATCGACGCTCAAGCTTTTTGTTTTGTAAGAAAATTTAGGTGTTAAATCACAATCTGCCTTAGCTGATATGGCGAAAAATAATATAAAAAATATGCTGATTAGGTATTTCATTACTATTGATTTGTGTTTGTTAAGCGTTATGGTTTTATATACGCTATTGCTATTAAAAAGTTGCGAAAAAAAAACATTTTTTTGATTTAATTAATAAAAATAGTCAAGTATAAAACATTGATTATGAACGAAAAAAGCCTTCCAAAAAGGAAAGCCTCTTGCTATTTATAGTGTACGATTGCAGTCGTAAAATAGTTACGAATTTAAATTTCTTTGTGCCTACTTGATGATTTTACGCAACATACATTAAAATTTACAAAATACATAATTAGCTTTTTTGCAACGACTTACAGTCATTATTATGTCATAAAAAGATATTTACTTATTTTTCTACTTTTTTTCATCTGCTTCAAAAAACATGTGCAAGTTGCATTGTGCAAGATTAAAAAATAACAATTTCACATCACTTATTTAAGACAAAATGTATGCCAAAAAAATAAAATATCATTTTGCTTTAACCACAAAAAAGCCATCAAATCTTTTATATTTGATGGCTTTTTTGATAGAACTTTTTTTTGCAACTATTTATGTATATACCAATTTTGCTAAAAAATGTCTCATTTTATTTATACAGCATTTTTTTGCTCACAAGAAGAATCTCCTAAGCTGCTTTTTGACATATATATACAAAAGCTGGTGGCAAATTGAACATTGTAAAATTGATTTTCATATTATCGAACTGATTTTCAAATCTCTTGCCCTGCAAAGGCGAGTATGATAGTTGAATAAACAAACCGCCTGGCTTCAAACATTTTAGAGCTTCCTCCACAATGCGATCGCTCACTTCTTGAGGCAACACAATAAGCGGTACTGCCGATACTATATGGTCTGCTTTTTCAAAACCTTCTGCCTGCAAATACTCTGCTATTTTTTCGGCTGAGTCATTTATCAGCACTAATCGCTCATCTGTAATTTTTTCGTTTACCAAACCGAAAAACTGCTCATTTATTTCAAAAGACAATAATTTTGCATCTGCTGTCATTCGCTCAATCAAACCTTCGGTAATACAACCATTTCCTGCTCCGAGTTCTACAATACAATCTGCCTTAGCAAAGTCAATGGGATCAACCATTTTTTTTACCAAAAACTTGGAGCTGAACATGATAGTGCCTACTGTTTTGATATTTTTAACACTTTCTAAAAATATATCTACTTTTTTCATGCTTTATAAATTTGTCAATGATTCGGACATTTTTTATAACAATTTTCAGTTGAATAAAAAAAATGCCTTTTGACAAGGGAAACATACTATTTTTCAGTTCAAAAGGCTATAAAATTTGCAACTATTGGCCACCTTAGCCTAAAAAAAATAGTATATTTAAGCCTTTGATAAAAAAATGTATAAATGTCCGAACTATTGAATTTGTAATATTATTCTGATAGAATAGGTATTTCTTTTTTTGGTTTTTGTTTTAGAGTATTGTTGTTTTTCAAACTATCCGTTAGGCTTGTTTGTATCAGTATAGGCATATTCGGATTGTTTTCTACGGTTGCAGGTATAGCATCTCGATATACAACTTGCCAGCCGCTTGCTTCCGCCACCACCGCAATCATTTCAAACATATTTCCAGATTGACTTCTTGCTATATCAAACAAACGGCTTCTTTCTGCCTGAGCACGAATAGAATCTTTAGCAGAAGCATAAATTAAATTCAGTTCTTCGGGCGTAAAACTATTAAAAACGCTATTTTCGATGTCATAGTAATTAATATCGGCATCAATAGCCAAAATTTCTGGCTCTGGCCAGTTTTCCAAAATAATCAATTTGTTTGTGTGGTCGGTTTCTATCTTTAAGCTATCCAAATCATAACCTACCGAAACTCTCGCCTTAATTTTTACCAAAGCTCGTTTGCGAAAGCCTGGCAAATCAAAACCATAATATTCTTTGCGGTCGACAATATCGGCAAATTCGCCTTCTACCACAATCATCTTATACACCTTATTGATTTTTTCTAATACAACCTCAGAGCTTTCTATTACTTTTTCTTCCATTTTGGGCAATGCAATTAGCGGTTGCCCAAAAAAGTAATATACCACTCCACCGCCAATAACTATTCCTAGTAATGCAATAAATATAGCTAAAATAAATGTACGCATAATTAATTTAATAAAACGTTCAGATAGGCTTTCGTAACACATAAAAAAAATAATAACAAAAAAGCTTTTTTATGGCTACTCAAGTAATGTTGTTTTGTCTTGAAATGTGCTTAAAGGTAATAAATTATTTTGATGTTGGAGAACATTAAAAGTTAAACCTCTCAAAAATAGTTTATTTTCTAGGTGAGAAAAGCTCAAAATAGGGAAGCATAAAAAAAAATGTATCGAAAAATTGTGAAAAATCTTTTTTTTATATTAATTTTAAAGGAGTATTTAAACCGTTTTTTCGCACTTTATTTTTTTAGAAAATGTCTTTTTAGACTAAAACCTAGTTTGAACAAGAACAAAATTATGAAGTATGAGTTATAAATGATTAGTTCGTTTCGATTGAAGCAGAACTTTCATATCACATTGCAAAATATGAGCTGTTTGAGTTTTTATAAATACCTTTTTCGTATTTTTCATTTAAATAGCAAAAAATTTTGATGTGCAAAAAGATACTTAAATATCAAGCACTATTTAAAAACGTAGCAATTGGTCTTAATATTTTGAAATTAAGGTATTAGCTTTCGCAATTTGTAGAAATAAATTTGCCCAATTGTAACTGTTTAAATTTTGTTTTTAATGCTAAAAATACTGGATTTTAGTCCAAATTGATGTTTTTTTAAGCCAAAAGCAATATTTAAAGAAAAAATAATAATTGCTCCATAAACAAAAGACAACTTTGTTTTATGAAACAGAACAATATAGATGACCTTTTAGACCAATATTTAGCTGGCCAACTGACAGAAGAAGAGCTAAAATGGCGACATGAACAGCTAAAAAATGGCAACATTGAAGCTATTTCGAATAAAGAGATAGAGGAAATTGTTTTGCCTAATGAATTATTATATCCACTTGCTTTTCAACATGAAAATATAGAGCTAAAGTTAAAAAAAAATGCTCTCCCCACAGAAAATAAATCCACAAGCATTTCGCAAAAAGAAACTTGGTTGACACGGCTAAAAAAGCATACTTGGCTACCAACACTATTTGCTATTGGCGTTTTGCTACTACCTATCATTTATTTGTTTTCTTGGATAAATGCTGACAAACAAGAAATAATACAACAACATTTCGCACCATATAGTATTAGTTCTATTGAAAGAGATTTTGATAGTTCTATTGCAAAAAATGATTGGATAGTTGCAAAAACAAAGTATGAACAAGGAAATTATGAAGCTGCCATAAAATCGTTTAGAAATGTGATGCTCCTACAAAGAGAAGATAGCTATATTGATGCTTTTTTTATTGGCGTTTGTCAACTTAGCCGTCGCTATGCTTTGCCTTATCAAGCCTCCGAATATTTTGAACAAGAAAATCTAAAAAATACAACCTTATTTTTGCCTGCTCAATGGTATTTGGCACTCGCTCAACTGCAATGTGGCGAAAAAGAAAAAGCCAAAGCAACTTTATTTTTTTTGAGCCAACAGCAAAATGGCTACAAACAAGTAGAAGCCAATCAATTGATAGAAATGTTGTAAACAACAACTGAAAATAGCTACAAATAGAACTTTGTAGCTATTTTTTTTGTTGAAAAAGGCCTAAACAAACACTCCTTTTTTATAAAAAATATTCGCTAATTATGATAGCCATCAAATCTCTTATTATATTTGGTCTCCTATTTCTTCTAGTTCGTTCTATCACCAAAAGCTTTGTTTCTTCCGTAAAAGATGCTTATATCGAAGGCAAAACACCGCCACAAAATTTTAAAACTGATGCTCGAAAACAAAAAACGAAAACGAGAAAATTTAATGGTGGCGAAGAAATTGAGTTTGAAGAAGTTTAAGCAAAATTTTAGTATCTTTCCTTTTTTAGATAAAATTTTCTGACTTTTTCAAAATAATATGCTAACAAAACGACAACTTTTTTTACAACATATCGCTCAAACAAGCCCTGAGCCACTCATGCTCGAAATTGAGCGTGCCGAAGGGGTTTATTTATATGATACAAACAACAAAGCTTATCTCGACCTTATCGCTGGCATTAGCGTCAGCAATATCGGACACTGCCACCCAAAAGTAGTAGCCGCTATTCAAAAGCAAGCTGCCCAATATATGCACCTTATGGTTTATGGCGAATACATTTATACGCCACAAGTAGCTCTTACTACTCTGCTTTGCCAACACTTGCCATCTCATCTAAATGCTGTTTACCTTGTCAATTCTGGCACAGAAGCCACAGAAGGAGCTTTGAAGCTCGCCAAAAGATATACTAAACGCACCGAACTTATTAGCTTTTCAAATGCGTATCACGGAAGCACACATGGCTCTTTGAGCATTATGGGCAGCGAAACGTTCAAACAAGCTTTTCGCCCACTTCTCCCTGATACTCGACATATTCCATACAATTCGGAAAAAGATTTGACTCATATCACCGAAAAAACAGCTTGCGTCATGGCAGAAGTCGTGCAAGCAGAAGCTGGCGTGATAGTGCCACAAAATGATTTTCTTAAAAAACTCCGAAAACGCTGTACCGAAGTAGGTGCTTTGCTCATTTTCGATGAAATTCAAACAGGTTTTGGCCGCACAGGTTCGCTTTTTGCTTTCGAGCAGTATGGCATCGAACCAGACATTTTGCTACTCGCCAAAGGCATGGGTGGCGGTTTGCCTATCGGTGCTTTTATCGCTTCGAGAGAAATCATGACCGTTTTTCAGCAAAATCCTGTTTTGGGACATATCACTACTTTTGGTGGAAATCCTGTGACTTGTGCAGCGAGTTTGGCCACCTTAAAAGTGTTGCTAGAAAATGATTATATCGCTCAGGTAAAAGAAAAAGAAGCTTTATTTCATAAACATCTGAAACACGAAAAAATACGAGCCATTCGGAGCAAAGGCTTGTTGATGGCCGTAGAATTTAAAGATTTTGATTTTACAAAAAAAGTTATCGACAAGTGTATCGAAAAAGGCTTGATTACAGATTGGTTTCTTTTTGCCGATAACTGTTTGCGTATTGCTCCGCCATTAATTATTGACAAAAAACAAATTGTTTGGGCATGTGAACAGATTTTGCGAAGCATTGATGAAATTGCTTAAAATGGACCTATAAACGACATAACAGCGTATTCTATATTATTCTAGCTTTAAATAGCATTTATTTTTTAAAATTCTAAAAAGTAAATGCTATCTTTGATTTTATTGGACTTGCACACTTCTTTATAGCAAAAAATATGCAAGCTAAGATTTTTCAAAAAAAAACAAAACAAAAAATGAAAAACAAAACCAACTATCAAAAGTACATCGCTGTATTGTGCTTATTGGCTTTTGTTGCCACCTTTACGGCTTGTGTAAAAACGGACTTCGACGAGCCGCCAGTAGGTGGCGAAGACCCAGATATTACGGCTAATGCAACTATCGCTGACCTTCGTGCTTTGCACACCATAGGCGGCTTAGAGGAAATTACGGAAGATTGGATTGTAGATGCTATCGTAGTGGCAGATGACCAATCTGGCAACTTCTACCAAACCTTAGTTATTCAGGACGAAACAGGTGGTATCGACCTAAAAATTGATGCGTCTGACTTGTATAATGATTATCCTGCTGGTCGCAAAATTTATATCAATTGTAAAGGCTTAATGTTGGGCGACTACAATGGTTTGACGCAACTTGGCGGCGGCACTTCCTTATTTAATGGACAAGAAGAATTAGATGGTATTCAGCAAGCATTAATCAGTTCTTATATCACAAAAGGCCCTTCTCAACAAGAAGTTACGCCTACTGTTGTGAGTATCAACGACCTTGCTGCTTTTCCAACCAATCCATACCTTAGCCAGTTGGTGAAGCTAGAAAATGTAGAATTTTCTAGCTCAGATGCTGGTCTTCCTTATGCAACTTATGACGCAGCCACAGATTATAGAGCATCGGAAAACCGTACTGTTCAAGACTGTAATGGCAATAACTTAGTCTTGCGTTCTAGTGGTTATTCTACTTTTGTGAGCGAACTTACGCCAACAGGAAACGGTTCTTTGACTGTTATTTTCAGCATCTTTGGCGATACGCCTCAAATTTATATCCGTGACCTTGACGATGTAAACATGACTGAAAACCGTTGTGATGGCAGCGGTGGCGGTGGTGGTGGAACAGGCGGCGAACAGCCTGGCGAATTAACTGCTATTGCTGATGTGCGTGCTGCTTTTGCAAGTGGTAATACTAGCGGCCCTTCTGGCAAAAAAATCAGAGGTGTTGTGATTTCTGACCGCAGCAACAGCAACATTGATGAAAGAAACTTGGTCGTACAAAATGGTGCAGGTATTTTAGTTCGTTTTTCTAACCCACATACTTTTTCGCTAGGCGATGAGATAGAAGTCAATGTTTCGGGCATGGAATTGTCGGAATACAATGGCTTGTTGCAAATCAACAATTTAGGTTTAAACAATGCTACAAAAGTAGCTAATGGCACTTTGCCAACACCTCAAGTTTTGACTGTTTCAGACCTAACAGCAAATTTTGAAGCTCACGAATCAACCTTGATTCGCATAGAAAATGCCACAATAAGCGGAGGCAGTACATATAGCGATTTTCTCGACATTGCAGACGGCACAGGAACGATTGATTTATATACTGACTTCGATGCTACTTTTGTAAACGAAAGCGTACCTTCAGGTGCAGTAACTCTTACGGCTATTGCTTCACAAGGTGGCAGCGGTGAGTATAAACAATTGATTATCAGAAACTTAGGCGATGTTGTAGGTGGTGGTAGCACAGGTGGAAACTTCGACATTGTGATGAGTGAAGATTTTTCTAGTGCAACAGAGTTTGAAGATATTAACTTATCGAATTGGACAAATTGGAACGAAGCTGGCCAACTAAAATGGGAAGCTCGTATATATAGCGACAATCCTTTTGCGAGTATGTCAGCTTTTGGTTCGGAAGATTCTGAAAACGTTGCATGGCTTGTTACTTCGTCATTTGCATTAAGCAGCACCTCTACTTTGACATTCGAATCTTCTACGGGTTTTTATGTGCATGATGCAGTTGAAGTATTGATTTCTACTGATTATGATGGCTCAAATGTTGGAGCAGCTACTTGGCAAACCGTAAATTGTAACTTGGCAAGCACACCTCCTGCTGGCGAAAATTACAGCGATTGGGAGTCTTCTGGCGATGTCGATTTATCAAGCTTTGGCACTTCTGGAAATGCTCATATTGCGTTCAAATATTCGGGTAATCCTAATAATGAAACGACTTCTTTCCGCCTTGATAATATCATTGTGAAAGAAGAAAACTAATCTTTACAAAAAAATATTTTATAAAAAATGTCGACAATTCTTTTGTCGGCATTTTTTTTTCGTTTTTTATGAAAAATTGCAAACATGAAAAAAATTAAACTTCCTTTAGAAATTTTCGGTTTTCTAATAGCTTGGGCAGCCGTTATTTCGCAAACAATTTTGGCTTGTATAGGAAATGAAGAAAGCATTTTATTTGTTTTAATACGATTGTTAAGCTTTTTTACCATTATCGGAAATACAAGTGTGGCTTTGTATTTTACGCAAGCCATTTTTAATTTTAAACTTTCTTTTTTTCAATTTTTCTCCCAAAAAAATGCCTCTACATTCATTCTTAGCTATATCATTATCGTCTGTTTGGGCTACCATTTATTGCTGCAAGACGTTTGGAATCCGCAAGGTTTTCAGTATATTGTAGATAGATTTTTGCATTTGATAAACCCTTTGTATTTTTTGATTTACTGGCTCATTTTTGAAGCGAAAAAAACACACAAATGGCATATCGTTCCGCAATCGCTTATTTTGCCACTCATTTATCTAGCTTATGTTTTGTTTTATGGCGAAATAGTCAAGAAATACCCTTATCCCTTTTTCGACATTAACGAATTAGGTTATATCAAAGTCATTTTTACAGCCTTGATTTTGGGCATAGGTATTTGCATAACAACATTATTTTTCGTTGGCATTTCAAAAATAATGCTTCACTTTTCAGAAAAAAGATAACCAAATATATTTTATTTTGTTCAAATGTATTAGACACTTTCTTTCAATCAAAAAACAGTATGATGATGCAAAAAAATAAATATCTTTTTCTTCCAATATCTTTTTTTTTATTTCTTTTTTCCACAAAAACGATGGCTCAAATACAACTCACTGACAGCAATTTGCCACTCATAGTCATCGAAACATCAGAAGAAATCAATGAATTTGAGCGTATTGTGGCAGAAATGGGCATTATAAACAATCCTGCTGGCGAAAGAAACTACATAACAGATGAATATAACGAATATGATGGCCGTATCGAAATTAAATATCGTGGTTCATCATCTTTGAGTTTCGACAAAAAAAATTATAGCGTAGAAACGCAAATTGAAACAGGCGAAAATAATAATGTATCTATTTTTGGCTTTCCAAAAGAAAACGATTGGGTGCTACATGGCCCTTTTTCCGACAAAACTTTGATGCGAAATGTGTTAGCTTACGAACTCGGCCGCCGACAAGGAAAATACAATCCTCGCACACAATTTTGCGAACTCGTAATTGATGGCGACTATCAAGGTGTGTATGTTTTTTTAGAAAAAATAAAAAAAGACGATGGACGTTTAGATATTTCTGCACTTGACGAAAATGATGTGAGCGACAACGATATTACAGGCGGTTATATCATAAAAATAGACCGTTGGGACGAACCGAATGAGGCTTGGCCATCTGATTATGAAAATGTAAATGGCGATTATTCTATCAATTTTGTGCATGTTTATCCCAAACACGATGAAATTACGGTGGCACAGCGAGATTATATCCGAAATTACATCAATGATTTTGAAGATTCAATGGTTGGCAATAGCTTTTTGAACGAAAACAATGGCTATAAAACCTATATCAATTTGTCATCTTTTGCCGATTTTTTCCTCGTCAATGAGCTGTCTATGAATGTCGATGCCTATCGTTTGAGTACCTATATGCACAAAAATCGAAATGGAAAGCTGCGAATGGGGCCGCTTTGGGATTTCAATTTTTCGTTTGGCAATGCCGATTATTGCGATGGTGCTTATACTACTGCATGGATTTATAGCACGCCAAATTGCGATGGCTCGCCTTTTTGGTGGCGAAAAATGAATGAAGACCCTGCTTTTCAAAATATGACTCGCTGTCGTTGGGAAGAATTGCGAAGCACACATTGGCATACCGATAGTTTGATGCAGTTTATTGATGAGCAAGCGGCTTTGTTAGCGGAAGCTCAAACACGAAATTTTGAGACTTTCGAGATTTTAAATACTTATGTTTGGCCAAACTTTTTTATAGGTGCAAATTATGAGTCGGAAGTGCTTTATCTGAAAACTTGGCTCACCAATCGCCTCAATTTTATGGACGAAAACCTTTTAGGTACAGCCATTGATTGCCCAGAAGAAACCGTACCTTTCGTGACGAGTGCCGAAACCGCTATTTCGCAAAATCACGAAAATTATGCTTTTTCGTTTGAAATATATCCCAATCCAACGCAAAACAATTTGTATCTCAACAGCGATTGCAAAGATTGTACGGTAGTTTTTTATGATTTTTTGGGCAAAAAAGTAAAACAAACAGCTTTTGCACCTTATTTAGATATTTCTTTTCTGGAAAAAGGCATTTATGCTATTGAACTAAAATCTGAAACGAAAGGGAGGGTTTATGAGCGTTTGGTGAAATTTTAATTTTTTAGAAAAAAGCATTCATTTTTGAGACATACTATTTTTTGAAAAAATAGTATGTCTCAAAAATCTGCTAAAAAAATAATTTACAAAGACCGAGTACGGCCACCATCAACAGGCACATTTACCCCATTGACATAACTAGCGGCAGGCGAAGCCAAAAACGCCACGACATTAGCGACTTCTTTAGGCTCGGCAAAACGTGCCATTGGAACGCTATTTTTCATGCCTTGCTCTACGGCTTTCGGCTCTACATCACGTCTTTTCGCAATGCTACCTATCAAAGAAAACAAACGGTCGGTAGCCGTAAAACCGGGCAATACATTATTTACCGTAATGCCAAATTTGCCTACTTCATTAGACCATGTTTTCGCCCAGCCAGCCATCGCCCAACGTGTTGTATTCGATACACCCAAATTGTCTATCGGAGCTTTCACCGAAGTAGAAATAATATTGATGATGCGGCCATAGTTTGCCTTTTTCATATTTTCCAACACCGTTTGCGACAGCAGATGACTACAAACAAGATGATTGTTATATGCTTGCAAAAATTCGCTTACTTTCGCTTCTGTAATCAAGCCACTAGCAGGGCCGCCTGTGTTATTTATCAAAATATGAAAAATTTTATTGTTGTCTTTCATATAGTTGGCTACGGTTTCTTGCACCTTTTCGGCATTAGAATAATCTAGTACCAAAAAGTCGTGTTTTTGTCCTTTGCTTGTGTCCAATGTCGCTAAAACTGTGGCCAATTTATCGGCACTACGAGCTACCAAAGTGACATTTGCACCCAAAGCCGCCATTTCTATCGCTACGGCACAGCCAATTCCTTTGCTACTTCCACCAACTAAGGCGTTTTTATTGCTTAAATCTAAATTCATTATTGATATTTTTGAAATTTGCGATGTGATATATTTGAGCCAAAAACAGAAAAGTATTTTTTAGCATGAAACACGCTTTAACACAGTTTCGCTTTTGGCAAAAAAATGTAAATTTACGCAAAAAAAAATTATCTATGCAAAAGTAGATGGCTTGGCGAAATGAAAGTGCAGTTTTTAACAGCAAGTAGCCTTTTTATCGAATTATTGTTTGACGGCTTGGTGTTATGTTTCTTTTAATTTTGTCTAATGGTCGATATAGCTAGTTTTTATTTTTCAATTTCATTTCCACTAAAGTCAAATTGGCATCTTCAATTTCCCCAATTTGTTGCAAAAAAAAATTCATTTTAAACTAACAATCTATACTCTAAATATTTCATAATAATTTCTCATACAAAAATAATTCAATCTGGTAGATTATCACATTGACAATCTACATCTGTTAAAACTTCTATATTTGATTGATTTTCGCAATCACAAAAAGTGTTTAATCTAGTTGATATTTTACAATTCTTAGTTCTATCACAGATAAGTTCAAACAATTCATTGCAATCTTCCTTTAGATTTCCCAATACTCCATCGTTCGAAAACTTAAATGTATTAACACATTCTCTTTCTTGGCAAATAAGCCAATTTTTAGGTTTCTGATTGTTTCTAGGAAAATATTTACTAGGAAGCTTAAAATCATCTAAAGGAATAACATAGTTTAAATTTACATTTGGCTTTGTACCTGAAAGGTTACAAACTGGCATGCAATATTGATGATGATTATCTTCAGAATAATCTTCTAAGATAATTGTTGGATGATATTTATTTCCAATCATTCCCCAAATAAAATCTCCTGCCTTATATTTAGTCATTGTAATTAATATTTTTTTGGCTATAACGGTTAGTATATGAAAAGTAGGCGATTTCAAAGCACGAAACTTTCGGTTAAGAATAAAGTTCGATAAGAGCCAAAACCATTGAATTTACTACTTTTTCGTTTATTTTTTCACATAAATTGTTATGTTTTTTTTATTCTTTATCACTGTCAAAAAAGATACTTACTACAAGTATTATTGCCCAAATAGTATCTATTATATTCCACAATTCTCTACCAAGTGGTATTTTGAAAGTAGGATTAATTAGAATTGAAGAAACAATATAAAATATTGCCCAATCTTTTTTTCTTTTTCAAATTCATTGAACGCTAAAAGTGCAAAACCTATCATACCCAAAAATCTAACAAATTAAAAATAATCATAGGACATATCTACTAAACAAAGAACAAATAAAACGGCTAAAACAATTTTTAGTTAGTGAAATTTGATTTTTCATTTTAGTCAACTATTCTTATTTTATTCACGACCAAACATTGAAAAAGGTATTGCTAAAAACAAATGTGCAAGTGCGATATATGCATAAGTATCATTCTCTCCGAACATATTAAACATCCAATAGAGTTCAGATAGAAACGGACAGAGTAATGACACTATTCCGCCAATAATTCCACTTTCGGTAAAAGCTATTATTACTGTCCAAATGTGAGTTATAATTGCTGTTATTGAAAAGATGCCATAAAGAGAAACAAAAATTGCTTTCATGTTTTATTTATTTAAAATTACCACTTACTTCTGTTTAAAGTCTTTTTTCAGTTGATTCCGACTGTTTAATTTTTTCTTTTTTATTGGTTATATCAGAACATTTCGCCCCAAAAAAACTCCTTGTTATTATATTAAATAATAGTCTTTCAAAAGTCCAAATTATCTAACAGACTCTCGACTTTTCACATCAAATTATTGCTAAGGTAAATATAAATCAAAGTCGTTTTTATATCACTATGCCTTAGCAAAAATTGAATAATGTGTATTGTTTTACACGAAGAGTTGCAATAATAACACATTACATTCAAAAAAGCAAGTATAATCTATCTTTTTAGCATGAAACACACTTTATCAGCATTTATTTTTGGCAAAAAAAATGTAATTTTACGCAAAAAAAAATTATCTTATGAATAATTTATTTTCAGAACATCAACTGAATGAAAAACCAGCACTAGCCCAATATTCTTATCTCTTGTTTGTCATCGGAATGTGTTTTCTGCTAACAGTTTCTACGCATTTTGTTATTATGACACTTTGCGGTATAGATATAGAGTCTCCAAATATGGAAAACTTGAGTACTCTTGAACTAACTGCTTATAAATTCATACAAATTTTTAGCACTATTTTGCTATTTATTTTGCCGGCCATTTTGTTTAGCTTGCTCAAAAGAGGAAACTTTAGCTACCTAAAAATGCACAATGGCATTAAATGGAGTGCTGCTTTTTTGGCCACGACAATGGTTTTTGCCGCTTTGCCAAGTGTATTTTTCAGCAAATATCTAAACGATTTGCTCGTGCTGCCCAACAGTCTTTTGTGGCTCGAAGAAATGATGCGAAACATGGAAGATAATGCCGAAAAAATGACTGTAATGATGCTACAGATGGACAATCCACTAGATTTGTTCCTCAATTTGTTTATGATTGCCGTTTTGCCTGCACTTGGCGAAGAACTTTTCTTTCGTGGTGCTGTCCAAACACTCATTCAAGAAACTAGCAAAAAACCACATCTCGCCATCTGGACAGCAGCAGCCGTTTTTAGCTTTTTTCACTTTCAGTTTTATGGCTTTTTGCCTCGCTTGCTCTTAGGTGCATTTTTTGGCTATCTATTCTTTTGGAGCGGAAATTTGTGGTATCCCATTATCGGACATTTCATCAACAACGGTTCGCAAGTCATCGCCTATTATTTTAGCGAAGCTGGTGCAAAAGGCGAAGATTTGGGCGAAATGCCAAGCATAGAAGGCTGGCAAATGTGGCTTTCTTTGACAATAATCATCGGCTTTAGCTTGTTGTATATTTATCAATCTAGCAAACATTTTCAGAAAATAACTAGCGAGGAGATAGCCTAAAAATTACAAATGTTTCGTACTTACGACACTCTAAAAGTTGTTTTAAATAAATCTCTTCAAGCATCATAGATGCGAAACGTTTGTAGTAATGAATGCAAAAGCAGAAAAATGTTTTTTAAGCATAATTCCATCAAATCTAAAAAAACAAAAATATGGAAATCAATTGGAAAAAAGCATATAGCGACAGGTTGCTATATAGAATAGAAATTGCGAAAGCTGTTTTGGCTGATAACGATATTGATGCTGTCGTTGTAAATAAGCAAGATTCTGCTTACCTTTTTGGCGAAATAGAACTCTATGTGCCGCAAACTGAACTATTGAAAGCCATTAATATTATCAATAAAATATCCTATGAATAGCAACTTAGCAACTCGAATTATTACAGGTCTCACGATGGCAGCCGTTATGTTGAGCTGCCTATATTTTAGTGCCTTTAGCTTACTAGCAATTTTATTGTTATTCACTTTTTTAGGCCTTGCAGAGTTTCACACTTTGATACAGCAATACAGTTTCTATGAAAATAAAAATAGCAAAAACGAAAAATATATTTTAGCAACTATTGGGAGTCTCATATATTTGCTTATTTCGTTAACAAGCATAAATATTATTAATATTAAATATGTAGTACTTTGTATTCCAATTGTTTGTGTGCTTTTTCTAAAAGAATTGTATGCCAAAACAACGCAACCTTATTTGCGTTTAGGCTTCAATCTAACTGCTTTAGCTTACATTGCAGTACCTTTTGCCTTAATGAATAGCATCGCTTCTTATGATAGTTTTTATCAGCCTCACCGCATTTTAGGACTTTGGCTCTTGCTTTGGGCAAACGATGTAATGGCTTATTTTTCTGGTCGTGCCTTCGGAAAACACCCTTTATTCAAACGCATTTCGCCCAAAAAAACATGGGAAGGAGCTATTGGCGGTGGCATTGCTACGCTCATTGTGGCAGCAGCTTTCGCCTACTATTTCGATGAAGTTTTCACTACCGAAATGTGGCTCGGTGCAGGTGTGATAGCCGTCTTTTTTGGCGTTTGGGGAGACCTAGTAGAGTCCTTGCTCAAACGAAGCATTGGCGTAAAAGATTCAGGTACAATTTTGCCTGGCCACGGTGGCATTTTAGACCGTTTCGATGCTTTACTTTTCGCAACTCCGCTCATTTATGCTTGGATAATTTTGGTAAAGTAGATTTTTTTCGCATAAAAAATAACATTTCGTAGAGAGAAGGCATGCCTTCTCTCATACCACACAAACGATAAAATCAATAACACTTTTGTATTTCAGAATACCATTTGATTTTACAAAAAATACATAACATATCAATTAGACAGGGCATGCCCTGTCTCTACATCAAAAAATAATATGGAAAAAAAATATAAAACCCTAAACGATTTTTATGCCTATTATCTCACCGAACATCAAAGTCCAATTTCTCAAACTTTACATTTTATAGGTACAGGCATTGTTTTTACGCTGCTTATCGGCTTTTTATTTACTTTCAATTGGCGTTTTTTGTTGGCGATGCCAATAGCTGGCTACGGTTTTGCGTGGGTTGGTCATGCTTTTTTCGAGAAAAATCGGCCTGCTACTTTCACTTATCCATTGTATAGCCTTGCGTCAGATTTTATTATGTTTTGGCACATTATGAGCGGCCAAATGCCGAAAAAAATGGCTGAAGCAAAACGAATTATTGCGAAAGAAAAAAAACAAAAATAAAGGTTTATGAAATATGAAAAAAATGTTCAACATTTCTTTTTTGCTTTTTGTCTATGTTTTTTTTCTTTCTTTTCAAAAGCTCAACATAACATCACACAAGTATTTAATACAGAAAATTCGGCATTGACAAATAATACAGTTCGTGCCTTAGCAGTTGATGAAAATGGAGCGAAATGGATAGGTACAGACAATGGTTTGCTGAAACATGAAAACGATAGTTGGACGATTTTTCAAACGGCCTCCTCTCCTATTCCAGACAATCAAATTCGAGCAATTAGCATAGATTCAGCAAATAACATTTGGATAGGCACTTTTTTGGCTGGAATTATGCGTTTTGATAGCGAAAATTGGACGTTTTTTAATACTTCAAACTCCGATTTGCCCGAAAATCAAATTACAGATATTACTTTTGACGACAATGAAAATGTTTGGATAGCAACGACAGGTGGTTTGGCAAAGCTAGATAATACCGAAAATATCAGCGTTTTTAATGGAAATATTATGCCCAATGTTTGGCTATTGAATGTGAGTGCTATCGCTATTGATGCTCAACAATTGCTTTGGGTAGCTCCTGTAAATAGCGGTTTGCTTTCTTTAAATATCGAAAATAATGAATTTACAAACTATCAACTCACCAATTCCAATGTGCCAGACAATACGATGCTAGATATAGCTACCGACTCTAACAATACAAAATGGCTCACAACTGCCGCCGATGGAATAGGAAATTTTGATGATGTCGTTTTCACAAATTTTGATGCCAACGCCACTAATCTAAATTCAAATTCGACAACGAAAATTGCCGTCAATCAGCAAAATTTAGTCTTAGTTGGTACGACAAATGCAGGTTTGAATATTTACAATAAAAACGCAAATACTTGGCAACAGCTTACCACAGAAAATTCGAGTTTGCCAGACAATCATATTCTTTCTCTCGCTTTCGAAAACGATAGCTTGGCTTATATCGGCACTTTCGCAGGCGGTTTTTGCCAACTAGAACTAGATTTAACAACTGCTATCAATGATAATATTTCGCCAAACAATGCTTTGCAATACAAACTAAACGCTTTTCCAAATCCTGCAAAAAACACTATACATATTTCAGATATTGAACAACTGCCAAAGTCTGTTTTTATGTATGATAATACAGGCAAACGATATGTTTCAGAAAGTTTTGAAGCTAGTTGGCCACAGCTAGATGTGTCTCATTTAGAAGTAGGCATTTATTATTTGCACATTTTGAGCCAGAAAAATGAGCGGAAAAGCACAAAAATCGCTATTTTTAGATAGCTTTTGGCGTTTGTGTCACTTGTTTCAGATATTCTAATAAATGTTTTGGTGTTTCGGCATATTTAGAAAACAGACGCAAAGCATTTTCGTTTTTCAAATATCTAGCATCTCCTATTGGCGAATGATGCAAAATTTGCATATCATCTTCTAGCATTTGCTTAATAAAACGCACTAAAAACTGCAATTCAAACTTTCCTCTAAAAATTTTATAATGTTCGGCCTGCGAAAATTCAGCTATTTTTTGTTCCAAAATCTCTTCTTCTATCGTCAAAATACTTGGAAATGTTGATTTAATTTTCGCTATATCGTAATCTTTTTTTATTTTTTGTAGGCTGAAATGGATAAAATTTAGATAGTTTTTTCCGCCATCAGAGCCATCTTTTCGCTTAAAAATACTGCGTTCTTGCAAAACAGAAGGCTGTCTATTTCCTGTTTGAATACCGTGTTCTATGACGCAAGCATACCACGCATTGAGCAACAAACTTGCTTCGTGAAACTCTTTTTGGCGTTGTTTATAGAGTTCCATATAAGTTTCAAAAGTGTCTTTTGTCGTTTCTTTTTGGCTCGAAATCTGGAAGAAAAACTCTAATATATGACCAAAAGTTTTTTGTGTAACATACAAGTTTTCAATAGAATATGCTTCCGTTTCAAAAATTGGCGGTTGCTGCACAGGCATTTTTGCGTTAAAATCTCTATCTATAAAAAAAGCTGTTTTGTATTTTCCGTACTCCTCGTTTTCTCGTATCAATTGATAAACTTTCAATAATCTCACTCGGCCACCGCAAGGTATCACTTTATATTTTTCGGTAAACATTTGTATTCTTTCTGCATAATACATCTCATCGCTGCCCTCAAAAAAACAGAATAAATGTTCTGGCGTTTTTTGTATGGCAAGCTTAAATTTTCGGAAAGCCGCTATTCTTTTATCTGTTTTTGATGACATTTATATTTTTCTTCTTTTTCTTTGTTTTCTAACTTTAGAAATATGTGGTACTGCACTTAAAAACGAATCTTTTTCTAATTCGCAATGTGGTTTTTCTATCTCAAAACGTCGAGTTTCCTCTTTTGTTATTTTTGTATTAAAACAAGTAATTTTAAATAAATTAGGCAATTTTTCTAAGGGTACAAGACTTTCTATGTTGGTATAATTCAAACAGAGTTCTTCCAAATCTTGCAATTTTGAAAGTGGATTCAAATCGGAAATAGATGTTTTATTACAATTCAGGGAACGCAAATTTGTCAACTTTTCCAAAGGTTTCAAATCAATAATAGCATGATGGTCGCTACAATTTAGATTTGTTATCTTTAACATCTTTTCAATTTCCTCCACAGAAGGTTCATAAGGCAAATAAGAATTAAACAATGTTTTAAGACTTGCCAAATCATTATGATACCATTTCTCCAACTTTCTAGTAAACCTCTTCTGTGCAATCAATTTTGTAACAGACTTTCGCAATGTGTCATGCTCACAATTGTCTATAATATTGTGAATAGCACGCACCAAATCTATTTCATTAGGCTCATAATTCAATTTCAAATGGCTTCTAAACACTTGTTGCCATGCAAAACTAAGGCTATTCCACCATGTTTGAGGCGTAAATTCGGTTTCGTCCTGTTTTAAAGAAATAATTTTTTTCTGACTTTCCAAATCTTTTAAAACAGTTTCTATTGTCTTTACAGCTACGTTTAGTTTTATTCTAAAAAATTCACGGTTTGCATTTATTCTTTTTTTCGCCAACTTTTTATGAACGAGTTGTTCTACTAAATGACAATCACTTACCAAAATATCATAAGCTACAATATATTCCACAGGAAGTGATGTTTTGCCTTTATTAGATAGTTCTTTAGCTCTTTTTTCTGCTGTGCGTTGTGTTTTTCCAATTTTTAGCAAATGTGTAAAACTTGGATTTAGCAAAATATAAATAAAACCTTCTTTACCTTTTTTCATAAATCGTTTGTTTAAGTAGTCATTCAGAAGTTTTTGGGCATTTCAGAACAAGAAAACACACCTTCATTGTCAATACATTAGCAACTAAACGAATGCTTTATTAAGTAGTACTTGGTACTTAAATATTTAGAAAGTCATACAAATATAAAAACAAAAGCCTAAATAACAAAAAAGCTTACCACATTATAAAAAATATGGTAAGCTTTTTCTAAAAAGAAATGTTATTTTGCTTATCTGTTTACAGCATCGAAAACAGCTTTGAAAGCTGCTGGGTGATTCATTGCTAAATCTGCAAGCGTTTTGCGGTCTAAAGTTATACCGCTTTTGTTATACAAACCCATGAATTTTGAGTAGCTCATGCCTTCTGCTCTTGTTGCAGCATTGATACGAGCTATCCAAAGACGACGGAAAGTACGTTTTTTGTTTTTTCTGTCTCTATAAGCATACAACCAACCTTTTTCAACAGCATTTTTTGCTACTGTCCAAACGTTTTTTCTACGTCCAAAGTAACCTTTGGCGTGTTTCATCATTAGTTTACGTCTTTCTCTCGACGCAACTGAATTTACTGACCGTGGCATAATTATTCTTATTTATAGTGTGAACAATAGCCTAACATAGTTTTTCTATGTAGGCAATCCTTGTTTTGCCCTATTTATAATACAATACATTACAAATAAACAAAGATATTTTTTTAATAAAAAAACCTTTTGCAAGGTTGAAAGCTTAGTAAGCTAAAAAAGCAAAAACTATCTACAAAGTAATAAGTTTACTCTTGGCACATCACAGCTTTCAACGATAGCTGCACGACCTAAACGACGTTTGCGATTTTTTTTCTTTTTGGTCAACAAGTGACCTTTACATGCTTTGTGTCTTTTGATTTTTCCAGAGCCCGTTATTTTAAAACGTTTTTTGGCACTAGAATGTGTTTTCATCTTAGGCATAAGTTATTTATTTATTTTTCGAGGTGCAAATTTAGCGTTTTTTTATGGCTTTTCAAAAGAAACAAACCTTTTTTTTCTTAAAGAAGTTTATAATATCTTCTGTGAGAATCTTCTTTTTGTATGAGTTATTTTAGTTATCAAAAAAAACAAACATAAGTTCCACTTGCTTTTTTATTTGAAAATAGCTATATTTGTAGAAAAAAAACAAAATAAGCCATGTTGATAGAATTTAGTGTGTCAAACTTTAGGTCAATTTGCGAAAAGCAAGTGATTAGTTTAGTTCCTGCATTTAAACAAAAGGAACATTTAGAAAATATTAGGCATATTCAAAAACATAAAATATTGAATGGAACGGTATTGTATGGTGCGAATAGTAGTGGTAAGAGCAATTTGTTGAAAGCCATTGAGCTGATAGACAAATTATTGTATCTTTCTACCAAAATGGGTTCGACAGAGAAACTCCCCTACGAACCTTTTTTGCTAAAAGAAGGCTATGCTTCTGAGCCTACAACGCTCGAAATCATATTTATAACTAATGAAATACGCTATCGTTATGGCGTTTCATTCAATAGCACAACGGTATTGGAAGAATGGTTGTTTCGCAAAAAAGTTGGGAGAGAAGTCGAATTATTTAATCGTTTTGAAGATACCATTGAGGTGTCATCTGGTTTCAAAGGCTCGCAAAAAGCAATTGACACAGCCATTGAAGCCACTCGAGAAAATGCTCTTTTTTTGTCGTTTTGCGATATGCTCAATGTAACCGAAGCAAAACATATTTTTCGTTGGTTCAAACGATTTATTTATATTGACGGCCTGAATGCTGCTAAAGAAGAGTTTCAAACCATTGAATTGTTGCAAAATGAAGATTTACAACAAAAGACTAAAGCATATTTGAACGCTTTAGGTTTGGGTTTTGAAGATATTATCGTTCAGAGAAAAGAGTTTGATGCTTTAGAACTGCCACAACATATTGATGAAAAAACAAAACAAGCTTTGATGAAAGCTTTGAATGGAAAAGCGGCTTTTCAAATCAATACCGTTCATGCTTTATATGACAAAGATGGTGTACGAACCAATAAGTACATTCATTGGCCAATGGACGAACATGAGTCGGAAGGTACGAAAAAAACGTTTCGTTTTAGTGGCCCTGTTATTCATACATTGCTCAATGGCGGTCTTTTGGTTGTAGATGAAATTGAAGCTAAAATTCATCCTGTTTTAACTTTAAATATTATTAATTTATTTTTGTCAGAAAAAACAAATCCTTTGAATGCTCAAATTATTTTTTCGACACATGACACCAATCTATTGAGCTATGCACATTTGAGAAGAGACCAAATTAACTTTGTAGAAAAAAATACTTGGGAAGCTACTGAGATTTATACGCTTTCAGATTTTAGATATTTCAACGAAAGACTAGAAACAAGGGCAGACGAAAATAAAGAAAAACGATATTTGGAAGGGCGATATGGTGCGATTCCTTTTTTGAGTGCTCTAAATCATAAAATTGGCGAATGGTATGGCAAAACGAGGTAAAATTAGAAGAAACAGTAGAAAAAAAACGATAGAAAAGCTAAAAAGACCTATTAACATTCGAAAATACAAGCATTTTTTTTTAATTGTGTGTGAAGATACCAAAACAGAACCTACTTATTTTGAGCAATTTAAAGCTTTTTTTCCTCCAAATACTTTGCATCTCGAAATGGTAGGCACAGGCAAAAGCCCTTTAGGTGTTGTGCAAGCTTGCATTACTGAGCGACATAGATTGAAAGTCGAAACTAGAAAAGAAATTGATTTTGTATGGGCGGTGTTTGACAAAGATGATGCAGATAAAAATAATACAAAATCAGCAAAATTTGAAGCTGCTTTTGCTCTCGCCAAACAAGAACATATCCATATTGCATATAGTAATGAAGTATTTGAGTTGTGGCTGTTGTTGCATTTGAGAAATATTGATATGAAAGAACCTATTCCTCGAAGACAAATATATGAGATGCTGGCTGAAAAAGTACGAAAGCCAGGCACAAAATACGAAAATTTCATTTATGAGCATGGAAAAAGCAATATCATCGCTGTGATTGCAGCTATTGGCAACGAAAAAAAAGCAATTGAGCGAGCAGAAAAATTATTGGAATATCACGAAAATAAACCGCCTTTAAAAACAAATCCTTCTACTTTGGTGCATATTTTGGTAAAAGAATTGAGGGCGTGGATTGTTTTTTATAATTGGAAAGCATAAATGCCAAGCATGATTTATTTATTATAAAATTTGTTTAAGTTACTAATACATTCAGCTATTCTCGCTTTGAAATAAAGTAAATATTATAAAAAAATATTTACTCATTTTCCTGTGTCAGCAATTAGTTTTTAAGGCTTTTTTTTATCAAAAGTTTAAACATACTATTTTTTTTAGGCTAAGGAGACCAATAATTCCTATTTTTATGGCCTTTTGAACTGAAAAATAGTATGTTTTCCTTATCAAAAAAAGTTTCTTTTGTTTAACCGAGAATAGCTGTAATGTATTAGACCTTATTTACAAAAAAAGGATATATTGAGCATTCATACATAAAGGCAGTTTATTTTTAATATTTCGCTAAAGCAAAAAAAGGACAAAATGTAATTGATACATTTTGTCCTTTTTTGTTTTTTCGCAATTGCCTTTTATCGAAAATCCGAAAAATTGGTATTAGGTACTTTTGGTTTATTTTTTTTCAAAGTTTTAAAAAACGCCTCTTTTGTCAAATAGCTCGAAACTCGTCCTATTTCCTGTCCATTATGGTCGAGAAATACAAAAGCAGGTAAATTTTCTACTTTAAAATTCTCAGCAATTTCTTTTTCTTTTTCTGTATCTACTTTATAAGCAATATAATTTTCTTTGATATATGCTGCAACTTCCTCATTGGCCAAGCTTTCTCTATCCATTTGCTTGCAAGGTCTGCACCAATCAGCATAAAAATCAAGTATAATAGGTTTTTTTTCTATTTTAGCTTTATTTTCTAAGCTTTTCCAAGAGCCTTTATGAAAATATGATAAGCGGTCTTTCACCAAAGCATCATCTAAAACCATTTCTCTTACGTCAATAGCTCCCTCACTTGCACCTAGCTCGTCTTCTTTTTCAAGAAAAATAACGCCTTCTTTCATTTTTTTAGATGATTTCTTGAGCTTTTTTCTCTTTTTATCATCTTCAGCATCAGCTTTTTCAAATTGTCCTCTTGCACTTCGAGCATCTTTTAGTAAAGAACTCTGAGCAATAGCACTATTTTGCATAAAGAAAAAGCTAAAACAAAATGAAACTATCAATAAATTAGCTGTTTTTTTTTTCATTACATTTTTTTTTCGTTGAAATCAGTAAAACCTCTTAGAAACTGTTTAGATTTTGATATTGCAAAAGTTATTTTTTTTAAGCCAAAGTACAAAACTTAAACCATCTCTTAAAAAGACCTTTTTTTATAAGTATTAAGATACAAAATTGAAAGGTAAGTTTAATATTCAAAACGATATTTCTTTAGCAGGCATAAAAAAGCCTTCAATTATTACTAATTGAAGGCTTTGTATTATAATATATTGTAGATATTACTTCTTAGAAGTTTACACCTAAAGCTCTTAAAGTTTCAGTATTCAAATTGCCAATAGGTAAGCCATTGTCTTTTTGATATTGAGTTAAAGCTTGCTTAGTGCGTGGTCCCATTTGGTTATCCATTGAACCTGGGTCATATCCTCTAGCTTTTAAAGCTTGTTGTACTTCGATAACTTTAGCAGGAGTTACTTTACTTTCGCAAAGAACCTCTACCCAGTCAGTAAATCCACCTGTTCTAACTAATTTTTGAGTAGAGATAGTGCTATATTCAGCAGGAATTTCTACTTCACGAGTTGTAGCAGGAGTTTGTAATACTTGCTTAGTAATTGTTCTGTACTCAGCAGGAATTTCATTTGGTTGCGTGCTTGCTGGTGTTTGAATAACAGCTTTTGTAATCGTTTTGTACTCAGCAGGAATTGGAGTCTCACGAGTGCTTGCAGGTGTGCGTAATACTTGCTTAGTTACAGTTTTGTATTGAGCAGGTACTTCAGTCAAACACCAAACTTTACACTTATCAGGATCTTCGCTCAAACAGTTTCTGTCTGCTCTACCTTTTACCCATTTTGTGCTAGCAGGAGAAATTAATACTTGCTCTGTTACAGTTTCATATACAGGTGGTACATAGTCTAAACGTGAGCTAGCTTCTTTCACTAACATTTCTTCAGATACAGAAGAGAAAGTAGCAGGTACAACTCTTAGTACTTGATAACCTTCTTTTACTAAAATTTGCTCATCTACTGTAGAGTAAGATGCTGGTACAACTTCTATACGAGAAGAAGCTTCTTTTAATAAAACTTGCTCAGTAACTGTTTCGTACTGATCTGGGATAAGACATTTTGCGTAGCATTTCCCTGCTACTGCGTTAGGTGGTAAGTCTGCTTGTGCAGCAGCGTTGTTGGTTGCAAACAAACAGATAGCGACTGATGCCGCACCAAAAAATAATTGTTTAATGTTTCTCATAATTATACATTTTGTTCATTGAGGCGTAAAATTAGCATTTTTTTTTGAAAAAAAGCCCTCTGAAGTTTTTTTGTTCAGAGGAATTTATATAAACTAAAATAACTTTATATATAACTCACTTTCTGTTAGTGTGTTACACCTAAAGCTCGTAGAGTTTCAATATTAATATTTCCTGTAGGAAGTCCGTTGTCGTTTTGAAATTTACCCAAAGCTTCTTTTGTGCGTGGCCCCATAACATTGTCAATCGGCCCTGGCTCATACCCCTTAACACGCAAAGCTTGTTGTATCTCAACAACTTTAGCAGAGGTCATTTTCGCTTCACACAATACTTCTACCCAGTCAGTAAATCCGCCTGTTCTAACCAACTTTTGAGTAGTTACAGTGCTATATTCAGCAGGAATTTCTACTTCACGAGTGGTAGCTGGCGTACGCAATACTTGCTTTCTTACATTTCTATATTCAGCAGGAACTTCACGCTCACGCGTGCTTGCAGGACTTTGAACAACAGCTTTTGTGATTGTTTTATATTCAGCAGGAATTGGAGTCTCACGAGTGCTTGCAGGTGAGCGTAATACTTGCTTAGTTACAGTTTTGTATTGAGCAGGTATTTCAGTCAAACACCAAACTTTACACTTGTCTGGGTCTTCACTCAAACAGTTTCTGTCTGCTCTACCTTTTACCCATTTTGTGCTGGCAGGAGAGATTAACACTTGCTCTGTTACAGTTTCATATACAGGTGGTACATAGTCTAAACGTGAACTAGCTTCCTTTACCAACATTTCTTCTGATACAGAAGTGAAAGTAGCAGGTACAATTTCTAATACACGATAGCCTTCTTTTACAAGAATTTGTTCATCAACAGTTTCGTAAGCGGCAGGAACAACTTCAATGCGTGAAGATGCTTCTTTTAATAGGATTTGTTCAGTAACTGTTTCGTACTCGTCTGGAATCAAACATTTAGCATAACATTTGCCAGCAACAGCATTAGGTGGCAGGTCGGCTTGTGCATAAGCAGCACCGCTCCATGCTACCATTGCTAAACAGCCCATTGAGAAAAGTAAGTTTTTAAAACTTTTCATAAATAATTACAGTTTAAAATTTGTTAAACAATAATAGCTATTTCTACAAAATTTTGTTTTATAATAGTTGTATGGTGTAAAAATACATAATTCTGACATTTTACCCAAATACTAACTGTGTTTTTTTTCTTAAAATGACACTTCTAAGCTTCCTTTATCAAATTTCTAAATTGTTATGCAAATAACAAAAACTAAACATAGATTTTAGTGTTTTTTAATTCAATAAAACAAGATTTTATTATGACACTTTTAATATATTTAGATGCAAATATACGCAAGCAATTTGATAAAAAAAGGAGTTTATAAACATATTTTTGAAAAACTTGACTATTCACAACATTTTCTTATCAAAAGATTGAAGATTTGTGTTTTAATTATGTGTTAAAAGGAACACATTAAAACATAATGCACTATTATATACATAACCAACTTTATGATGGCATAAACAATTAATTATGATAGTTTCTTATAATGATAGATGTGACGTAAAATCAGATTATTTACTTTGGTAGTCAGATATGATAGGTTTTGTACTTAGCTGTAAGTAGGAATAATTTACAAAAAAAAAGTGGCGAGCAACTCACATCGCACTGCTACAACCGTTTACCCTTGCTACGATCAAGTCCTGGGGGATTCAACAGGAGCTAGTCGTGTGAGACTCGCCATTGGCAAAGATAGAGTCTATTTTTTTTTTTACCAAATTTAATTGCATTTTTTTCGTTTTTTTTGAAAAAAAAATTTCAATTATCTTTATTATTGATTTCCATACCATTAAAATCAGAAAATGATAAATCTTATTTTTAAAGAACTATGTTTGTTTTTATTATGCTATAATAAAACTTTGTGCCTAAAGTGTCAAGTGTTAATCAGTAAACAGCCAATTCGTTGCTAACGCATTGATAATCAAGGTGTTAGCTTCAACGAAATGTAACCTTTTTTTATTTACATACTTATATACACTAAAATTTAAGGCATCAATACAAGTCATTCTATTAACTAAATAGTGCTTAACATTTTAATGCCCAAAATTAAATTAGGATACAAAACTTTTTTATGACACGATATAAATATATAAAGTCACAAAAAACAAATAGTTTTTTTTACTTGTTGTCATAATATTTAAATAAGTATCTTCAAAGAACTTTTTTAGTGCATAATTACAATATCCACTAACTAAAGATAGGTTTATAGCCAACATCATTTAACTATCAGAATGTCAGTTTCAGTCTAAGACCTACCTTTTTTCAACACAACTATTATATAACTTTAGTAACACTCAAAAATATATACTTCAAATTGCAACATTATTTTTTTGCTACTACTTAGCTATTTTTAATTTATTTTTTTTCAACCTTCATATATCTATCATGTAACATTATTTAATATTTACATTTATATATCTCGGTTGATTTTCTAGTTATTTTTTTTTAGAACAAACAAAAAATTAAAGCTTTTTATCAAAATAACACTTCATTAAAAAATACTTATATTTTTCAAATAGCTGAAAAATAGTGTTTTTTTTCTGCTAAAAATGCTTGTTTTATTAAAGTAGCAGTATCTATTTTTTTAATAAAGTCAAAATAAAAACTATACATAACTAAAAAACAGACAACGCTTAACTTATTTTTTTTATTACACATTATTTATCAAATTATACATACAACATTATTATTTTAAATTATTGTATTTACATTTGTTTATTCATTTAACCTAAATGCGAATTGTATGCCAAGATAGCAAAATCAAAAAAAGCTTGCATATTTTATATTACTTTTTAATACTCAAAAATAAGCTTGTGTTCACTAGCTTTCTTGGTATTATGTAAGCAAACAAAAGGTATGCCAGCTTTTTTTGATTTTGCTAATTTCTATTTGTCTAAATATTAGACCGTTTTTTTTGCTTATTTTCCTTTTATGCGTTGCCACAAAACCGCAAATGCTTTTTTTATGTCTGCATCTTCTGGCGGCCCTACTTTTTCTTCAAAATACATATCTCCATTTTTATCTTCATGCAAAATAAAGCTAAATATAAAGGAATCGCCAACTTCATAATCTGGCTCATTTTTTTTATTGGGTTCAAATAAATCATCTTTTCCAAAAATGAGATTATACAATTTTAAGCCTTCATCGTCTTGTCTTACTAAATAATAGCCTTGCGAAAACCAAATTAATCTATCTATGGCTCGGTCATCTTTCATATTTTCGATTAGAGAATCGTCTTTCTCAAAATATTCAAACTCAATATTTTTGTCTTTATCTAATATGGAATATAAACCCATGTAATAGCCATCTTTGGCTTCGACAACGCTATACCACAAAATGCTGTTGAGTGGTGTTGGAGCTGTCATAAATCTTTGGTGTTCTATTTTCTGGTTTTGCAAAGCATATTCAACAGCATTGTTTGCCATATTCTTGCTGAAAAGCGTGAAACACACATATAAGGTACTTAATCCGATGCCGAGATGATTCCAAAATGGCCGTCGAGCGTTTGTTTTTTTGTGAAACATCGCAATGAGTAAGCCCAAAAGTAGCGGTACGGTGTAGAGTGGGTCAAGTATGAAAACATTGTTTAAGCCTACTCGATAATCGCTGAAAGGTAGGAATAATTGTGTGCCATAAACGGTGAAAGCATCAATGATAGGGTGAGTAAACAAGCCTAGAAAAAATAGTAATGTCCAATCTCTAAAGGTTGTCGTGTTGTTTTCGTCTTTTTGATACCAGCGTGTGACGAGCCACGCCAGCAAGGGGGCGACAACGAAAGCGAAAAAGAGGGAGTGTGAGATGCCTCTGTGAAAACTCAATCTGCCAACTTCGTCCATGAGCGGAAAGAAAATAATGTCTAAATCGGGGATGGTGCCAGCCAAACCACCCCATAAAATGGCTTTGTTGCCTATTTTTTTGCCCAAAACGGCTTCGCCCATAGCAGCCCCTAGTGCAAATTGCGTTATCGAATCCATGTTATTTTTTTGTGAAAAAAGAAAAACTATCTATTCTAACAAAGTTAAAGGCCTTTTGGCTTACGAATTATGTTGTTTTTTTGTAAAGTTTGAAAAAATATATTTGTATGCTTGATTTTGCGAACCTTGTTTGCTCATAGATTGTAGTAATTTTGAGTGCTAATTTTTTCGTTTAGTCAAACATTAAAAATAAATTGCCCACTTGCGAAAACTAACCTAATTTTCAATGCGTTAGCAAATCAAACAGGCTATATTAATTAGTGCTTGGCACTTATTTCAAATCAAGTATGTCAAAAATCAAAGTATCGGCAGTTTCGTATCTCAACACAAAGCCTTTTTTGTTGGGTTTAGAAAAAACAGGTTTCATCAATCAAATTGATTTGTCTTTGGATATTCCTTCGCAAACGGCTCACAAATTGCAAGAGCAAACCGTAGAACTTGCTCTTGTGCCTGTGGCGGTGTTGCCTTTTCTCGAAAATTATGAGATTGTTACAGATTATTGTATCGGCACAAAAGGAAAAGTCAGAACGGTGGCTTTGTATAGTGCGTGTCCATTGTCAGAAATAAAAACGGTGTTGTTGGATTATCATTCTCGTACTTCTGTGCAGTTGGTGCAGTTTCTTTTTAGGGAATATTGGCGGCAGAAAGTGGATTTTGTGCCTGCTTATGAGGGTTTTGAGTATGATATTTCTGGCACGACTGCTGGTCTGATTATTGGCGACCGCACCATAAAGTGGGAAAAAAGATTGCCTTATGCCTATGATTTGGGCGAAATGTGGCTGAAACATACGAGTTTACCTTTTGTATTTGCTGCGTGGGTGGCTACTCGGCCGCTTCCTCCTCTTTTTTTGGAACAGTTGAATGAGGCTTTTCGCATCGGCATGAATAGTATGGACGAAGTGGTGGCTTTGCATGAAAATGTGTATGATGCGAGTTTCGATTTGAAATATTATTTGACGCAAAATATTTCGTTTGATTTAGATAGAGAGAAACGAAAGGGCTTGGAGTTGTTTTTGAAGTATATTAGGGCAAATGAGCTGATGAGGCATGATGTTTAGCATAAAATATTTTTTCACAAAAAAGAATCAATCTTATTCACAAAATTTTAGATGGAAAATAAGGTGGCAGGCATTTTGAAAATGCCTGCCACCTCTTTTTATCATTTTTTTTTCAGCCTAAAATTTAATTATTTTCTGTATTTTCACTTTTTCACCAACAATAATTCTCAAAATATATTGGCCTACTTGCAAGTTCAAATCATTGAGTTGAATATTTTTTTGATTATAAAAGCTTTCTTTTTTCAAACTGCTACCGTTCATGTCGAAAATTTCGATAATCGCAGTTTTGTTTTCTCCCATATCTTTTAGCTCAATATTGATATTTTCGCTAAATGGATTTGGATAAACGATAATGCTATTTTCTTCATCTAAAGATTGTTGAACAGCTTGCGTTTTATTTTTAGCATTAGCATTTTGTGTCATAAATGGACTTGCCGAAAGATTGTTATTAGCAGAAGTACATACATTGATTTCCACATCATCGATATAAACGACATCATTGTTGGCAGAAGCATCGCATCTGAAACGCAATTTTGTATTTGCTGTAAATGGCCCCATCACTACAACTTGGTCATAGTATCGTTGGTCATTTTCAAACTCATCGCCTTGATTCCATTCTTCAAGCGTTGTGAAAGTCGCACCGCCATCTAAAGAAATTTGAAACCAAAAATCTTCGTTGCTGTTGTCCATACTTCTCGTATAATAAGTAAAATTAATAGTCAATTCTTCATAGTTCGTCAGGTTCATATTTTTTGTTGTCATAATACTCGAATTGGTATTGTCTCGCAAACGAACCGACCTGCCAACGCCTCCGCTAGAATAAGGTGCATCATTGGCACTTCTTCTGCAATCGCTGCCGCCATCTTGCCAAAGTTTCCATTTACTGTTGAAATTATTGAAATTTCCTACACTATAAGTACATTCGGCTACATCACAAAAGTCTGGTATTCCATTTCCATTTTCATCAATATTGTCGTCTCCATCTGGGCAAATATCTTCTGCATCGCAAACACCATCATTGTCTGTGTCTTGAAATGTTCCAACACAATTACAGTTTTCATCAAAAACATCATTTATTGTGCAAATGTCATTGTCGTCGCAAGCTGCTCCTGTCGTACAAATAAATTCGTAAGCACCTATATCTGGCGTTGCATCTCTCAAATTGTCGCTAAAATCGTCCAATGGCAAATCAATATGAACAATACCTGCATCTACTGCTGGGCTTGTTTCTTGCAGTCGCAAATCGAAGTTGGCAGTGTCTATAAATTGAGGGTCGGCAAAAGTATATTGAGCTGCTGTAAAATCGCTCAAACCATTTGCCAAAATATTATTAGAAGCTTCCAAAAATTGAGAACTAGCGGCATTATAAATTTTGTAACCAGAGTCTGTTTCAAATCTTGGCCAACTGATATTGTTAAACATTTTTACATAGCTAGAAGCATTAATCGTGATTCCAGAAGAAGCTTGCCGCCCAGAACTCAAAGGAACAGCACCATTCATATAGCAAGTATTATTGCTTACAATCGCTCTATCCGATTTGTGAACGACCAAACCATTGATACCATTTCCGTAGCAAATATTATTTGCAAAATAAAACCAGCCATAAAAATAAGTGTCTTTATTTCGAGTGATATAACAACCCGAACCATCTATAATATAATCTTGAGCAGCCGTTCCATAATCAGAATCTTCGCCTGTATAAGTAGAATTGTAATACGGAACATTGTTGTAATTGTCATAGACCAGATTTTTCGTAATCACCATTTTAATGGTATCTTTCGTGTCAATATCCAAAGAAGTCGCAAACACAATCGCACTTTCCGCATTAGAAGACCACCAAGTGTTATTATATACCTCATTGTTGCTTATATCGCAATAATCGCCATTATTTACTCGAATACCTGAATTTGGGCAATCGTGAATCAAATTGTCGTGTATATTAATGTGGTGTCCGCTCCAAATCGTGATGCCACGGCCAGAGTAATAATTATCTTGAATCAATCTATTGGCAAAAGCTTCTGTATAGTTGATATTTTGGTTTGGCCCTTCTATTTCAAAACCAGAAATTTCGAGATAAGATTGTCCGCTACCTACAAAACCACCTGCACCATCAAACTGAATTTTCGGCTGATGGCCTGGATAATTTCTAATAATCAACCAACCATCTTCTTGGCCTACGATATTCGGATTTGATAAACTTACAACTGCATTATTATTCAAACTTCCTGTACCATAATTTGTATTTCGATACGTTCCGTTCATCACAAAAATCGTATCGCCAGCTTGCCACGCATTGCCTATCGCATACTGAATAGTTTTGAAAGGAGCTGCCGTAGATTGTCCATTGTCGCCATTCAAATTATTTGTTCCGCTTGGGCTTACATACCAATTAGTAGGCTTCTTTTTTACTGAAATGTTGTCGATATAATACGCACCGACATCTGTAAAATTAATTTTCAATCTTGCACTATCGGTCGAAAGTGTAGGAGTCATATCAATTTGATACGTTTTCCAATCATTAGAATCTAAAACAATATTTTCTGTCACATCATTTGTTGTATGTTTCATCAAAAAGACCGACAAATTTGCTCCTACATTTCCCTTTGCTGCAAAAGAAACCGTATAAGTTTCGCCAAGCTCCATATCAAAATAGCAAGTAGGCTTATTAAACATTCTCACTTGCCAAGAGCTAGGCGTTGTCACATCGACTTTCAGCGACTGGCTGCCTGCATAAACATCTACCGTTTCAATTTGAAAACTAGCATTTCCTTCTGTTGCGTTGTACCAAAATTCGAGCGGAGTAGTTCCCTCAAATGTCCCAATGCCATCTGCTGTCAAACACTCCGAATATATCGCTGTATTAGCTACCAAAAGCATAAAAAAGCAGAGTGTAAAAATTTGTTTCATAAGTTTTTAGTTTTTTTATGAATCTATAAAAAGTGATTTTCTTCAGTTCTATCTTTTGGTTATCTGACAATTATTGTCATTGTATGAGTTGCGATAATATAGTTGTTTTTTACAAAAATGAAAAAGCACATTTGTAAAATATGTGTAATGTTGTTTTAATTCTACGACTTTCTAATTCAGTTATTAATGCTAGCTTTTTTTAAATAATCGTAAGTGCCAAGCATTATTTAATCATAGGATAATTTGTGCTAAAACACTTATTGTCAATGTGTTGGCTTCCACTATTTTTAAAATAACTCTGTTCAAGTATTTAAATACTGATTTTTTTTGAAACGACACAAAAGTCATGTTTTTGCCATCAATAATAATGACACTCACAGTTATTGAAATATGTTATGGTTTTATTTTGAGTTAAATACTTTTCCTATAAAAAAAAGACAATTAAGCAATTACATATAATTATTATTTACACTTACTTGTTTTTCTGGTTATAATCCGATATATATGTAATCTAATAATTTGTAGAATAGTCGAGTATTTCATCTTACTTTCGTATAAAATAAAAAAGAGTTTCATTTTATAATAATCAAAAAATAAAATTTTTAAATTAAGTGTTAAGCATTATTTAATAATAGAATGATTTGTGCTAACATATTGATTATCAAGCTTTTACATGCACTTTTTTTGTTTTTTGATTTGTTAAGATTGCGAAAGTACGAAATTTTCGCCCTTTTTTTTAGAAAAAAGAATACTCATCTTTGCAACAGAAGAACACAACAATTTTTTAATTTATTTATTAACAAAAATACATCTATTTATGAAACATTTAATTTTTACATTTATATTAATTTTAGCAACTTTCCAGCTTTTCGCCCAATGTGAAGTTTATATGCCAACTATCAGCAATGTTCAATGCAATAACAATGGCTCAACAACAGCAAGTGCTTATCTTACTTTTGATATAAATACTTCATCCATTCAGGCAGGCCCTTCTGGTATGTATAATATTATCGTAACTCCCGAAAACGAAATGCTTGCAGTAGTTACTCCTGCAGGTCCTTATAACTATGATGAAACTGTTAGCATAACACTTCCTAATGGCTCTGCTGGTGATGGCGACATCGTAATAGGTATTGAAGATGTAGATAATGGCGTTTCTTGTAGTTATGGACTGCCATCAATTACTCTATTTCCTTATGAACACCCCAACGTAGCTGGCACATATAGTGAAAGAACGACACAAACATTCATAGCATCAAGCGAACAAATTTGTGCTTTAGCTCTTGAAGTTACTTTCTTTGATGGTACTGGTTCATCTACATCTGGTGCTGAATCTATAACCATAGAAATTTATACTGATACTGCACCTCACTTGGGAGGAACATTCATTGGAAGTTCTGAACCTTATATTCTGACAACAACAGGAATACATCATATTCCTTTTGCTTCATGTGTAAGCCTTACTCCTGGTCTTACTTACGCATTTAGCATATTAAGTAATGATGAAACTGAAATTGAGCGTGCGGTATTTGGCGGAAAAACTGTAAATCTATACTTAGAAGGCGATACTTACCTTGATGAAACTCTTTACCCACATGATATTTGTTTCGCTATATATGATGTACCATTGGCACAAATAAACGATGTAGGAAATTGTGCTGCTCCTACTTGTTTTGATGGCATGATGAATGGCGATGAAACAGATGTTGATTGTGGTGGTGCAAACTGTGATGCTTGTCCTACTTGCAACGATGGTATGATGAATGGCGATGAAACAGGCGTTGATTGTGGTGGTGCAACTTGTGATGCTTGTCCTACTTGTGAAGTTTATATGCCAACTATCAGCAATGTTCAATGTAACAACAATGGCTCAACAACAGCAGATGCTTATCTTACTTTTGATATAAATACTTCATCCATTCAGGCAGGCCCTTCTGGT
>JBMZCV010000031.1:0-36175 GCA_049613665.1 Chitinophagales bacterium
AAAACTCATACCTGTTTTATAGTTTATTTGGCACTTTTTGGAGCGAAAAACAATACTCTTGTTATGCTTAAATTCGACAGCCCACCTCACAGGTTTTTCTTAATTTAAAACATGGTTTTACTAAAAAAACATTTTACAAACTAAAATATATATTTTAGTTATAACAGAAACCTGTCAGGTTTAAAATAGTTTTTTTAAGAAAATACCACAAGAAATGACATATCATTGAGATATGTCATTTCTAATTTTAAAGCTTCTTTTACAAAATGCTGGTTTTCAGCAACTTATATCACTTTACTTAAACCTTTAAATGAGCTATTCAAAAATTATTTTAAAGCCTAAAAAAGCTATCGTTACAGAAAGAAAACATCCTTTTATTTTTTCAGGAGCTATCGCAAAAATGAAAGGACATATAGCAGATGGCGATATTGTTGAAGTATTTAATCATCAAGATGAATATTTGGCAACAGGCCATTTTCAGAAAAAAAATAGCATTTCTGTGCGTTTATTTTCGTTTGAACAAAGTGTTTGCGATGTAGATTTTTGGGCAAAAAAAATAGAAAAGGCTTGGACATATCGGCAGACAATGGGTTTTAAAACAGCAGGAAATCAGACTAATGCTTTTCGCCTTATCAATGCAGAAGGCGATGGAATGTCTGGATTGATTGCTGACTTTTATAATGGCGTTGTCGTGTTGCAATGTCACTCACTCGGAATGTATAAAATTAAAGAGGTATTGGCACAAGCTTTTCAGCAAGTGATGGGCGATAGTTTGCAAGCGATTTATGATAAAAGTGCCGATTTGTTGCGAAATAGCAAAGCTGAAAATCAAGAAAAGAAGTATCTTTTTGGCGAAGCAAAACCACATTTTATTACAGAAAACGATTTGCAGTTTTGGGTAGATTGGGAAGAAGGCCAAAAAACAGGCTTTTTCATTGACCAAAGAGATAATAGATTGTTGTTGAAGCAGATTTCGGCTGATAAAAAGGTGTTGAATATGTTTTCGTATTCGGGCGGTTTTTCTATCAATGCTTTGAAAGGAAATGCGGAAATAGTGCATTCAGTAGATAGTTCTAAAAAAGCCATTTTTTGGCTAGAGCAAAACGAAAAAATTAATGGTATTGATAAAGAAAAGCATACAGCTTATACACAAGATGCGATACAGTTTTTGAAAGACGCTCCCAAAGATTTTTACGATATTATCATCTTAGACCCTCCTGCTTATGCCAAAAGTTTTAAGGCACGACATAGAGCTGTTCAAGCTTACAAAAGACTGAATGCCAAAGCTTTACAAATCATAAAAAAAGGTGGATTTCTATTGACTTTTTCTTGCTCTGGCGTTGTTGATCAAACCTTATTTAATGACACTATTCGAGCGGCGGCTATTGAAGTTGGCCGCCCTATTAGAATCATAAAACAACTTGGACAAGCTCCAGACCATGCTGTTAATATTTTTCATAAGGAAGGGCATTATTTGAAGGGTTTGTGGTTATATGTAGAATAAAAAATCTTTTTTTGACAAAAGAAATGACATATTTTTCTAAATAAGCACCTAGACAAAATAAAACATACAACTTTCAAAAATCACTTACATTAGCACAATAAATATGTCATTTCTAAATCTTTTTCGCTTTGCTAAAAACTTTTAGTCTTTTTGTCGTGTTTTCTAAAAGACAATCAAAAAGACTGAAATTTTTTAATAATTATAAGCATGTTTAACACCATAAAAAACCTTTTTTTCCTCCTCATTGTTGCATTCACTTTGAGCAATTGTGAGCGAGAAATTACCGTAGATTTGCCTGAACACAATGATAAAATTGTAGTGGAAGGAAGCATTGAATCTGGTGCTGCTCCTATCGTTTATCTAAGTCGCAACTTTCCATATTTTGGTTCTTTCGATTTGGCAGCTTTTCAAAGCAATTTTGTGAAAGGTGCTGAAATAGTGGTTTCTGATGGTATCAAAACGGCTACTTTAGATGAGATTTGCTGGTCAACGCTAAGTGATTTGGAACGACAGGTTTTTGCAGAAGCGGCAGGCATTGATTTAGAGTTTGTACCAGAAGATTTTGATTTTTGCCTCTATACTTTTTTCGATGTCGAGCCAGAAATAATAGGCGAATATGGCAAAACTTATACGATGAATATCACGACGGCAGAAGGCGAAAGTCTTTCTGCTCAAACGACAATTCCAAATCCTGCTCCGCTCGATTCTGTTTGGTACGAACCACACAATAACCCACAAAACGATACACTTTGGCGAGTATATATCCAAATCAATGACCCTGATACTTTAGGAAATTATTATCGTTACTATACACAACAAAATGATGAACCGCTTTATCCTGGACTAAATTCTGTTTTTGATGATTTGTTACTCAATGGCTTATCTCTGCCTTTACCAATAGATAGAGCTCAACCGCAAGGGCAAGAATTTGATTTTGTAGGTTATGGCTATTTCAAAACAGGCGATGTTGTGAAGGTGCGTTGGGACGCAATAGACCGTGATACTTACACTTTTTGGGCAGATTTGGAGCGTTTGGCCAATAGTGCAGGGCCATTTAGCAGCTCTACAAAAGTAAATTTCAATATCGAAGGTGGCATAGGAATTTGGGCTGGCTATGCGATTAGCACCAACGAAACACTTGTTATAGAAGAATAGTTTTTTGTTTAGGATATACTAAACAATGGTTCGGACATTTATACATTTTTTTATCAAAGGTTTAAACATACTATTTTTTTAGGCTAAGGCGGCAATATTTACAAATTTAATGGCCTTTTGAACTGAAAAATAGTATGTTTCCCTTGCCAAAAGGTGTTTTTTTATTCAACTGAAAATTGTTATAAAAAATGTCCGAACCATTGACTAAATAGAAAAGCGACTTGCAAAACTGATAAAATTTGCAAGTCGCCTTTTTTGTTATTGTTGATAAAACTAAGTTGCCATCAATTTTTCGCCTTTGCAAGCTTCCTCTGGCGTTTTTCCACAAACCGTACAGTTACCGATTTCTTTTTTCAAATAAGGATTATTTTGAGCACAAGTACCTCTAAATTCGCCACCTTTCACGAGCAACATTCTAATGCCAATGCCTGCAAATACCAATCCCATCACAATAATACTTAATACTGCTGTTGTAATAAACATATTTATTTTTTTAGATGAAAAAAATACAATTTTGTGCAAAAATACAGCTAAAAAACTATAAACTGCTAGTATTTTAAACAAAAATGTCAGCTTTTTGGTTGTTTTTTTTGCTCAAAAAAGATATAACTAAAACCAACAATGCTTTTTTCTAAAACACTAATAGGATATTTGAAAATCGCCAGCTACATTACCAACATTATCTAGTGGACTATTTACGCTATAAAAGCCGCTAAAATATTCATCTGTTAGCTCAGTAATTGTTATACTTCCTGTTTCAAAAAACTCATCTATTTCAATACCTTGCCCTTGTGTAGCTGGTGGCAGAATTGACATCGCAACAAAACAATAATTATCTGTCACATCTTCACTTATATTATGTATGCCTTCACTCAAACCATTTATCCTAAAATGATAGTTTTCAAAAATAGAACCACCATCTATTAATATATTCGCATGAATAGTTATATCAATGCTATTTTCACTACTATTATAAAACACTTCTTCAATACTCGTTTCCATTTCAAAAGGCTCTATAAAACCAAAGTAGCAAAACTGTGACAGAGTCTGTGTCAAATTAAAATAATCTGTTTCTTGCTGTTCAAGAACTGGTGGCTGAAATTCAAAAACAGGTAATTCATTGATGTGAATACGTTCACTCGTAGAATTATAAAAATTTTTGTCTTTTTCGCATTGCACAAAAAACAAAACTAGCACTAGCAACGAAAGGAATGTTAATGTCTTTTTCATGATTTTATGACTTTTTATAACAAATATAAGCTTTTTATTTTAGAAAACAAAAAAGGCATAACTAATCATAGCTATGCCTTTTCCGATGTTTGTATATGCTTTTTTGTTTTACTAAAAAAAGACTTGAAAATCGCCATCTATTCTTCCAAGCATCGTAGATTCGTCAATGATACAGCCACCGCCAACATTGCCAATACTATAAGTGCCAACGATGTAAGTATCTGTAACTTCCGAAATTGAGACATTGCCTACTGTGAATAAACCTTCAGTTTCGACACCATTCAAATCATCAGTAGTAATATAACAAGTATTTGTATTTGGTGTAATTGTATGCGAACCCTCACTCACATCATTTAAAGTCAATTCGATTGTTTCAAAAAGGGCTGGCATTTCATCTGTTCCCTCCTCAAATACGGCATCAACCGTAATGCTAATATTATTGTTTGCATCATCATAAGCGACAGCTTCAATATGTGTTACTGTTTCAAAAACCACATCTGACATAGGCAAAAAACCACCAAAATTGAAGGTATGTGTCAAATTGAAAAAACCGAAATCGTCTTCTCTATCATTGTCAATAGGCAAAATAACTTGATGCTGAAAGATAGGCCTATCATTGATATGAATACGGTCGCTAGTAGGTTGTAAACTGTGGTCTTTTTCGCATTGCACAAATAGCAAAACTAGCACTAGCAATGATAGAAATGTTAATGTCTTTTTCATGATTTTATAATTTTTATAACAAATGTAAGCTTTTTATTTAAAAAAAACAAAAAAAGGCATCACTAATCATAGCTATGCCTTTTCCAATGTTTGTATATGCTTTTTTGCTAAAAGAATATCTGAAAATCGCCTTCAATGAGACCAAACAGCATAGATTCGTCAATGACACAACCACCCATAGCACTTCCAATACTATAAGCCCCTATAACATAAGTGTCAGTAACTTCTAAAATGGAGACATTGCCTACCGTAAACAAGCCCTCATTTTCGAAACAATACTGATTGTCGCTCGTAATATAGCAAGTGTTTGTATTTGGCGTAATCGAATGTGAGCCTTCACTCACACTATTTAAGATTAATTCGATGGTTTCCGAAAAAGCTGGCATTTCATCTGTTCCCTCCTCAAATATGGCATCAACTGTAATGCTAATATTGTTATTTGTTTCATCATAAACAACAGCTTCAACGCTTGTTTCTGTTTCACAAACAACGTCTGGCATTGGAGCAAAGCCACCAAAATTGAATATATGAGTAAGTGTAAAATAACCTAAATCATCTTCTCGGCCATCTTCTTCAATATCGATTGGAAGAACATGATGCTGAAAAACAGGTCTATCATTGATATGAATACGGTCGCTAGTAGGTTGTAAACTGTGGTCTTTTTCGCATTGTACAAATAGCAAAATGGCAAATAACAAGAAAAAGCCATGTATGTATTTAAAATTCATAAGATATAAGGTTTAAAATAATAACATATTTATTTACTCTTACAAACGGTATTTTGTTAAATTTGGTTGCTTTGCTGAAAAAAAAATCATTTGATAGTTTTTGTAGCAATTTTATTTTAATTTTGCATCTCATTTTTCAAAAATAAGCATAAAAATATGTCGAAAGTAGCAAATTTAGAAGCTAAAACAGCCGCATTTCAGCGAATTTTACAGATTATGGACGAACTGCGTGCCGAATGTCCGTGGGATAAAAAGCAAACATTAGCAACTTTGCGTCCTTTGACCATAGAAGAAACCTACGAACTAGCCGATGTCATAACAGATGGCGACTTGAAAGGTGTAAAAGAAGAAGTAGGCGATTTGTTCTTGCATCTCGTATTTTATGCCAAAATAGGTGAGGAAAAAGGTGCATTTGACATCAGTACGATTATCAACGATTTGTGTGAAAAAATGATACATCGTCACCCACACATTTATGGCGATGTAAAAGTAAAAGATGAAGAGGAAGTAAAGCGAAATTGGGAAGCTCTGAAGCTGAAAGAAGGCAAAAAATCGGTTTTGGAAGGTGTGCCAAAATCATTGCCTGCCGTCATAAAAGCGGTTAGAATACAAGAAAAAGTCAAGCAAGTGGGTTTTGAATGGGAAAACAAAACGCAAGTTTGGGCAAAAGTAGTCGAAGAAATGGACGAACTGCAAGAAGAAGTAGCCGCAAATAATCGAGAAGAAATGGAAAAAGAATTTGGCGATGTGTTGTTTTCGCTCATCAATTATGCTCGTTTTTTGAACATAGACCCTGAAAATGCTTTGGAAAAAACCAATAAAAAGTTTATCGCACGATTTCAGAAAATGGAAACAATAGCCGACGAAAATGGCCAAATGTTGCAAAATTTGACTTTGGAAGAAATGGACGATATGTGGAATATTATCAAAAAAACTATTCGGTAGTTTTTAATTTTTAGCTGAAATTAAAACCAACTCAAAACTGTTATAAACTAACTAAGAACTCAAAATTTAAAACTCAAAACTAGAAGCCATACAAAACTAACTAGAAACTCAAAAAAATGAAACGTAGTATCATAAAAGACAAAAGTTTTGCTTTTGCTTTGCAGGCAATAGAATTATACAAAATACTAAAATCAGAAAAAGAGTATATTATTTCAAAGCAATTTTTGCGAAGTGCAACAAGCATTGGTGCAAATGTAAATGAAGCTTTGGCAGGCGAAAGTAGAGCAGATTTTGTTCATAAAATGTCAATAGCAAGCAAAGAAGCTAGAGAAACTTTATATTGGCTAGAACTGCTAGAACAAAGCCAAATGGTAATTTTTGATTATAGCATTTACATCACAAAATGTACTGAATTAGTAAAAATTTTAACAAGTATTGTAAAAACGACAAGAAGAAAAACTTAATAGTTTTTAATTTTTAACGGTTAGTTTTAAATGAAATTAAAACCAACTCAAAACTGTTATAAACTAACTAAGAACTCAAAATTTAAAACTCAAAACTATAATAATTATGAGCAAATTAGCAAGTCGCAAATATGGCGAATACATCAGAGATTTCACTTCATTGGGCAATCCTTTCATTTTATTGTCTATCGCTTTTTTTCTAACAGGTTTAAACAAAGCCTTCGCAATGATTGTTCTAGGCTTCATTATCAATGAAATTATCTGTTCAGGTATCAAATATTTTTTCCCAAAAAAACGCCCCAATCAACAAACTTACGACTCAGCAGCCGAAAAAATAGATGCTGGCAGTTTTCCAAGCATTCATGCCTCTCGCCTATCCTTTGTCGGTTTGTCGCTCATTGCACTTACTAGCTACTTTCCACACAAAATTTTGCTACTTGTCCTGATTTTAGTTGTTGGCTATTCACGCATTTATCTCCTCAAACACTATCCCATTGATGTTTTAGCTGGCTATGTTTTTGGAGCTTTGTTGTTTCTATTGCTCTTTTCTCCATTTTAAAATTCAATAGTTCATTTATACATTTTTTATCAAAGGCTTAAATACACTATTTTTTTAGGATAAGACGGCCAATAGTTGCCAATTTTATAGCCTTTTGAACCGAAAAATGGTATGTTTCCTTTGCCAAAAGATGCTTTTTTTATTAAACTGAACATTATTATAAAAATGTTTAAACCATTAAAGATAAAAAATAACTAAACACTCAAAATTTAAAACTAAAAACTATAAAAAACTTTTAGTACATTTGCGAAATTAAACTTTGAAAATACTAAAACAAAAAACACTTTTTACTAAAAAAATTAGTATATTTGCACTAGCAAAGTTGCCAAAACAGTAATTAAAAAAGGAGTTTTATAAAAATATGTCGGAACAAGAACAGGAAATAAAAACGGCTACTTCGATAGCCAACAAATACGAAAATTGGTTTTTAGATTATGCCTCTTATGTCATATTAGACCGTGCTGTGCCATCAATTGAAGATGGTTTGAAGCCAGTACAAAGGCGTTTGTTACATGCACTAAAAACGATGGACGATGGCCGCTTTCACAAAGTTGCTAATACGGTTGGGCAAACTATGCAATTTCATCCACATGGTGATGCTTCTATATATGAAGCCTTAGTGAGTTTGGGACAGAAAGATTTATTGATAGAAACGCAAGGAAACTGGGGCGATATTCGCACAGGCGACCGAGCAGCAGCAGCACGTTATATAGAAGCACGTTTGTCGAAATTTGCTTTGCACGTTGCTTTCAATCCTCAAATTACAGAATGGCAATTGTCGTATGATGGGCGTAAAAAAGAACCTATCAATTTACCAATGAAGTTCCCTTTGCTACTTGCACAAGGTGTAGAAGGTATTGCAGTAGGTTTGGCGACTCGCATCTTACCACACAATTTTGTAGAACTCATACAAGCATCTATCGACTCTTTGCAAGGCAAGCCTATCAATCTTGTTCCAGATTTTCCGACAGGTGGCATGGCTGATGTGAGCAACTACAATGGCGGTATGCGTGGCGGCAGAGTAAGAGTTCGAGCAAAGATTGAAGCATTGGATAAGAAAACGCTGATAATCAATGAGTTACCTTATGGTGTTACGACATCTTCATTGATTGATAGCATCATAAAAGCCAACGACAAAAACAAAATAAAAATAAAAAAAGTTGTTGATAATACTGCCGAAAAAGTAGAAATTATGGTTGAAATTCCAACAGGTGTTTCGCCAGATTTAACGATTGATGCCCTTTACGCTGTCACAGATTGCGAAATTTCTCTAGCTCCAAATACTTGCATTATTTCTAACAACAAACCGTTATTTCTCAATGTAAACGAATTGTTGCGAATTTCTACCCAACACACTTTGCAGTTGCATAAGCAAGAATTAACTGTAAATCTCAATTCTTTATTAGAAAAATTACATTTTGCTTCGCTAGAAAAAATCTTTATAGAAAAACGCATTTATAGAAAAATAGAGCAATGTGAAACTTTTGAAGCCGTTATCGAAACGATAGCTAAAGGCTTGAAAAGATACACTAAAGATTTTATAAGAGCAATAACAGAAGCCGATATTATTCGTTTGACAGAAATAAAAATCAAGCGAATTTCTAAATTTGATGCGTTTAAAGCCGACGAAATCATCAAAAAGTTGGAAGATAGTATTGCTGAAATCAAACATCATTTAGCCAATTTGAATACTTATACAACCAACTATTTCAAAGATTTGTTGGCGAAATATGGAAAAAGCAGAGAACGAAAAACAGAACTCCGAAATTTCGATGTCATTAATGCTCGAAAGGTAGTGATGGCCAACGAAAAATTGTATGTCGATAGAAAAAGTGGCTTTGTTGGTTATGGCTTGAAAAAAGCAGAATATGTTCGTGATTGTTCAGATATTAGCAATGTGATAGTCATTTTAAAAGATGGTACATTTAGTGTCAAAAAGGTTTCAGAAAAAGACTTTTTTGGCAAAAATATTTTATATGTTGATGTTTGGGTGAAAGGAAATGAGCGAAAAATCTATCATGCTATTTATCTTGATGGTGCAAAAAACATCACTTATGTAAAGCGTTTTTCGATAAAAGCCATTACGAGAGACAAAAAATATAACATTTCACAAGGCACAAAAGGCAGTAAATTACTCTATTTTTCGGTACACAACAATAGCGAAAGAGAAACCATAAACGTCTTGTTGTCATTGGTAAGCAAAGCAAAAAATAAAGCTTTTGAGTTCGATTTTGGCAAATTAACCATTAAAGGACGCACAGCGAAAGGCAATATTTTGACGAAATATGCAGTTAAAAAAATAACGCAAAAGTCGGTTGGTGCTTCTACTTTGGGTGGCCGCAAAATTTGGCTAGATGAAACTATTGGCAAACTTAACTCTGCCGAAAGAGGCCGCTTTTTGGGCGAGTTCGACACAGGCGATGCCATTTTAGTCTTGTACAAAGATGCTTGCTATGAACTAGCCGAAATAGACTTCAATAAGCGTTTCGAGATGAAAAATGTTGAAATAATTGAAAAACTGCCAAAAGAAAAAGAAACTATTGTTACAGCGTTATATTTTCATGGCAAACGAAAAGCCAACTATGTGAAACGTTTTAAAATTGAAACCTCTTCATTGAATCAAAAATTTCATTATATAGGCGAGGAAAAAACAACACAACAGCATTTTGTTTCAACCGAAAAAAATCCAATTATTTATTATCAATATTATGTGAGAAGAAATGATAAGCCTATCGTAAAGTTAGATTTGGGTACTTTCGTAGATGTGAAAGGCTGGAAATCTTTGGGCAATAAATTGACGAGTAACAAAATAATTAATGTAAAACCTTTTGAAGCTCCAAAAACACAAGTGAAAGAAGTAATAGAAGAACCAAAAGAACAACCTAAAAAGGAATTGTTTTAATTTTTTTAGAAAAAGCTCTTTAGGCATTTTTAATATTATCGCTAACAACTAAAAGTGCCTGAAAATCAGCTATTTATACATACTTAGTTAAAGTTCAACTTCATATAAAAAACATAGTAAAATGATGCCTAAAATTGTTTTTGCAGCCAACAAATTGATGACTTGCAGCATTTTAGGCATTAGCTTTTTTTTGCTGTTAATGAGCTTTTTTTTCGTTTACAAACAAAGAAATCACAAAAGCTTTAGCTTTCTTTTTCTTCGTCTTCTCTCCTACTTTATAGCCATCATTTCATTAGCTTTGGCAGGCTTACAACCGCAAATACAAACTGAAATAGCTACCGAAAAAAATGCCTTTATTTTAAACCATTCTAACCATTTAGATTCAGTTGCACAAATAATAGAGCAAACTCCAATAGCAGATATTTTTAGCATAAAACAGCCAATTCAAAATGATGAAAATAGCATTATAGACACGCTGCACAGTTTAAAAATACAAGCTATTCCAAATCTTTCTTATTTGGCAAAACAACAAGCAACAAAAGAAAAATTTACTAATTTAGCCTTTTTTGGCGAAGGCCTAGAAACACACGAATTAGCACTTTTAGATAGCTTTCCGCAAGTAAAATTACATTTAAACAAACCTCCTCATGGCATTCATAATATTGCCTGGCAACGCTATTTGCGAATAGGTGAAACATTGCTTTTGCAAGGTAAATTTTATCATGAAAATGCCGAAAAATCGTATAAAGTTGTTTTAAAAGGATTTGGGCAAGCACTCGATTCTGTTCTGATTTCGCCGACAAAAAATAAAAGCTTTAGCGAGTTTCGTTTCCAACATCAAAACAAGATAGCAGGCAAACAAACTTTTCAACTCTTTGTAAAGAATGAATTTAACGAAGTTGTTGCAGAACATGACATTCCTTTCATTTCCTACAAACAAAATATTAGTAACATTTTAGTTTTGGTAGCAGAACCCACTTTTGAAATCAAATTTCTAAAAAATTTTTTGGCGAAAAATAAAATTGGCGTAGCAGTACGTCAGAAAATTAGCAGAGAGATTTACAAAACAGAGTTTTTGAATTTGGAAACCGAAAAAGATTTAAAAAACCTATCGACTAATTTGCTAAACAATTTCGATTGTCTTATTTTAGATATAGAAACGCTCAAAGGTTTTTCGGCTGAAGAAACCAAAAATCTAAAAAAAGTATGCCAAAATGAAGGCTTGAGTATTTTGCTATTGCTAGACGATAGTTTTGTTAAGAAAGAATATGAGTATCAAAACATTTTAAACAAACATCATTTATTTAAAAGTTTTGAGTTAAAAAAGAATAATCTTTTGACGCAAAATAAAATTACTTTGCAAGCGGCCGAAAACCCCAAAAGCGAGCTACTGAATGCCAACAATTTGAAGTATTATATAGCAACGAAAACAAAGCAGCAAGCAATTTTTCAAACAACAAACAAGCAAGCTGCTATTGCTTTTCAGCAACTTGCTTTAGGAAGAGTTGCCATAAATACTATTCCAAAAACTTATGTGTGGGCATTGAGTGGCAATGAAGCAACTTATGAGCAGTTTTGGAATGTTACTTTAGAAAATCTAATCGTCAATTATACACCGAGTAGTGATTTTGTCATAAAAGAGCAGTTACCTATTGTTGGCTTTCCACTACATTTTCGCTATCAAAATGAATTGCGAAACGATGTGATTATTTGGCAAAATCCGAAAGGTGAAAGTTTTGAATTATCGAGCAGCGAGCTAGTTGATGAAATGGCTTTTGTGAGTAAATTTTGGCCAAAGGAAAAAGGCTGGCATCGTTTGTCTTTGAAAGATAAACCACAAAAACGTTTAGATTTTTATGTTTATGATGAAAGCAATTGGCGGGCTTATCGTAGTGCAAAAAAACTAAATGAAACAGCGGCCTATTTAGTTGATAATCAAGACGTTGCAAAAGGTTCGGTTAAACCAATACTTAAAGAAAAAAACTTGCAAAATATTCCGCTATTTTGGTTTTATATCGCTTTTCTAATTGGCATTTCGGCTTTGTGGATAAGCGAAAAGTTTGCGACTTAAAAAACTATTTCAATTTTGCTTTTTACAAAAAAATAAAATATTCAAATCAACAAAAATGGAAAAAAAACAACAAAATAACGCAAGTAAACAAATAGCAAAAGCACCTATTCCAGAGTTACAATGGCTAGAATTAGCGACCGATTTTATGGATTCTAAGCTTCGGATTCCATTCACTAATATACGTTTTGGTCTTGATGCTATTTTAGGAATTATTCCAGTAGCTGGCGAAATTGTGAGTTTTAGCATTTCGGGTGTGATGCTTTTGGCAATGGCTCGGCATGGCGTTAGCGGAAAAGTGATTGTTATGATGGTTGGCAATATTATGCTCGATGCTATTGTTGGTGCAATTCCCTTTGTAGGAACGATTTTTAATATCGGCTATAAAGCAAATGTCAGAAATATGACCCTTTTGCAAGACCACTACGAAGAAGGCAAACATCAAGGCAATGGGCTGAAAATTGTGTTTTTTGTTTTAGGCATCTTGTTGTTGTGTTTAGGCTTGCTTATCTATGGTTTGTGGCAGTTTTTCGCTTATCTATGGGATGTTTTTATGTTGGCTTTATCATAGCGATATTAGACGGTATGAATTGAGAATGAGTTGCAAAACAAGCACAAAGTAATCTATCAAATTGACTACGAAGCACTTATTTTATGACAATTTAGACTAAAAAAATGCCTTTTTGCAAAACTTTTTTTAGTTAGAAAACGTTTTTTAATAGTCATTCAAAGACTAAAAAAATTAGTATTTTGATAAGCACTGCATTTATACTTTATCTAAATAATTTTTAATTTAACGTTCATAAAATCATATATATGAATACTTTAACAGCTATTTCGCCTATTGACGGCCGTTATCGACAAAAAACCGTAGATTTAAGCCATTACTTTTCGGAATTTGCTCTCATTGGCTATCGCATTATGGTAGAGGTAGAATATTTTATTGCTTTATGCAAATTGCCTTTGCCACAGTTAGAACATGTTACGGAAGAGCATTTCGAGCAGTTGCGAAGCGTATATGAAACTTTTGATATAGAGCAAGCAGAAGAAATTAAGGCTACCGAAAAGGTAACGAATCACGATGTCAAAGCGGTAGAGTATTTTATTAAAAATCATTTGCAAAATATCGGCTTGGAAGATTTCAAAGAGTTTGTTCACTTTGGTCTCACTTCGCAAGACATCAATAATACGGCTGTTCCGCTTTTGTTGCGTGACGCTTTTCATGAGCAATATTTGCCACTTATAGAAAAAATAATTGACCAAATTGCTGGCTTTGCTAGAACATGGGCTGGCGTACCGATGCTTTCTCGCACACATGGGCAAGCTGCTTCGCCTACGCTTGTGGGCAAAGAAATGTTGGTATTTTGGGATAGATTAGCTACTCAATATGACGAATTGATTGACTCGCCTTTTACCGCAAAATTTGGCGGTGCTGTCGGCAATTTCAATGCTCATCATGTGGCTTATCCGACGATTGATTGGGCAAAATTTGGCGATGAATTTCTCGAACATCTCGGCTTAGAAAGACAACAACATACTACTCAAATAGAACAATACGACCAAATGGCCGCTTTGTTTGATGGCATGAAACGCATTAATACGATTTTGATTGACTTTTGCAGAGATATTTGGACGTATATTTCTATGGATTATTTCAAGCAAAAAATCAAGGCTGGCGAAGTGGGTTCTTCTACGATGCCGCACAAAGTTAATCCGATTGATTTTGAAAATGCAGAAGGAAATTTAGGTATGGCAAATGCTATTTTTGAGCATCTTTCTCGCAAATTGCCTATTTCTCGTTTGCAAAGAGATTTGACAGATTCTACGGTTTCGAGAAATATCGGTGTGCCATTTGCTCACACTTTGATTGCTTTGAAAAGCTTGGAAAAAGGCATGAATAAATTGTTGTTGAATGAATCTGCTATTAAAAATGACTTAAATGAACATTGGGAAGTCGTAACAGAAGCCATACAAACGATTTTGAGACGTGAGCGTTATCCAAATCCTTATGAAGCCTTGAAGCAGTTGAGCAGAACAGGCGAGAAAATTACGAAGGAAAGCTTACATACATTCATTGATACTTTAGAAATTTCGGAAACGGTAAAAACAGAGTTGAAGCAAATTACGCCTTTCAATTATACAGGCAAATTTGTGATGAATGTGGAAACAGCAGTTGCGGAAACAGAAGTTGTGGAAGCTGTATTGCAAGATTAGTTATTTGTTTTTTAGATATAATCCGACATGAAAAAACGGTTTGGCACTTTTCTGCCAAACCGTTTTTTTTGTTTGTAAGTAGTCGTTCAGAAGTTTTGGGGCATTTCAGTACAAGATAACACCTTGATTGTCAATGCGTTAGGAACGTGAAAATAATAAGTGTTACATTTTTTAGCTTAACAACTAATTGCTATAAAACGACTAAACAGGTACGAGTTTTTAACTCGTACTGGTACATATTTGTTACGGATAATATCAAATGTAACACTTATTATTTTTCTATTCCTTAGCCACTAAACGAATGCTTTATTAAAAAAGCAATTATTTCACACCTACCCATACATGGCGAGATTTTATTAAAGCACTAGGCACACTATGAGCCGCAAAACCTATTTGTTGCATCATTGCGATGGCTTTTGGCGTGTCGTAAAGTGCTAGTTCGTGTTGTTCTACAAAGTATTCTGTTCCTTTCGCTGTCGTGACGAGATGGTGCATATCCATAACCGAAACATCGCCTACACGCTCACATAAATTTTGCCTCGAAATTTTAATATCTGGTTTATCAACGGTTGTCAAACCCAAAAAGCCATCGGTATAATCTTTGGCATCTATGAAAGGTTCGACAATGAGAATGCCATCTTTTTTGAGGTGTTTATAAAAATTTTCGAGAGCCGTTTGCAGGTTTTCGTAGGTTTTTAGATAGGCGATAGACGAAAATAGGCAAACGATAATATCAAATTTTTTGTCTAAGCTAAAATCCAACATATCGGCTTGCAAAAATGCTTGTTCTGGAAATTTTCTTTGAGCAACATTTACCATATTTTGGCTCAAATCGAAGCCTGTATAGTTGTATTTTTCGCTCAAAAAAGGGGTATATTTTCCTGTGCCGCAAGCTGCTTCTAGCAGTTCATTTCCTGCTGTTTGCTTGTGTTTAGCAATAATTTTGTGTAGAGTTTCGGCATCTTTTCCATAGTCTTTAAACTCATAAATAAGGTCGTAGTAATAAGCTACTTTTTCTTGATACACACTATTTTCAGTTGTTTTCATACCGTTTTCTTTTTTTGGTGAGAAATGTTGTTATGTAAAACTGCTTTTTGAGTAAAATTGTTCCATTTGAAGCTTATTTTTTTTCTTTTAAAATATTTGTAATTAAGTTTGAAATATCGTTATTGCTAAATTGCTTTCTAAATTTTATTTTAACTTTGCCTTTGAAAAACTGCTCGGCGTGTTTGATTTTTTGCAATTCTTCTTTTCGCAAATTCGCTTCGCCAACTACATTTTTCGTTTCTATCACAACAAAATGCAGTTCTTTTTCGCCATTTTCAAACTCTAAGACATAGGCAAAATCTGGCGAATAGCTTTTGCCGCCAGCCACAGGTATTTTAATAGAATTTTTGGGTATTTTTGTAAACACAACAACTTCTTTTACGTTTGTTTTTATGTTTTCTTTTTCCAACTCTGAATCATAATACAGCTCATCAAGCAGATAATGATTAGCAACTTTATCGGCCGACTGCAAAACACCGATGTCAGATGCGGTTGCTATTTCTTTCAAAGCTTCGCCATTTTTGTCGGTTAATTTTGTTGGGTGAATGCTATTTGATACTTTTTTGTAGGCGATGCTGAATTTATCAATGGCATTGCTCATCAAAAAGTTATTGAAATCTTGCTTCATCATTCTGATTGTTGCTGCATTCAAATAGCTATTGATGTTTATGCCAGATGCAATGATAGATTGATGCACCGTATTCATATTGATGTATAAAGCATTGGACAAATCTTTCAAAAAGTCGCTATATTTCATCGTAACAATTGAAATAGTGCTATCTGAAATAGATATTTCATGTTGTGCTGTCATTTTTTTGTCTATGACTTCAAATTTTGCAATAGATGTTTTTACGCCTGCTTCTATCAAATTCGCTTCTTCTGCTTTTAGAAATTCGATAAAAAGCTTTTGAAATTTGCCTTCATTTTCAAATTTATATTCCAAAATCACTTTTTCGTTTAGCTTTTCCCAAAGCACTTTCAAATCTTGATATTTGTTTGCTCTGATGCTTATTTTTTTCTTTTTATCTGTCGAACTGCTAATTTTATCGCTTTTTACGCCTTCAAATATGAGCGGATAGTTTTCTTTGATATACTCCAAACCATTTTCTGTAAATGTTCGAGAAAGTTCGATAGCTTTCACATCGAAAAAAAGCTTTTTTAATAAATCATCTTCATTTGTATCGTATTGTTCACAAATCTTTTTAATCATTTCTTCCGTTAGCTTTTCGTGTTTTTCTTCTATAGAAATAGCTCCAGATTTTTCATTTATTTCACGAAGCAAGCTACCGACAAAATCGTTTTCTGTAAAATCGACAAAATAATTGAGTTTAAATTCTTCATTTTTTACTCTATTGCCATATTCATTGACAGGCAAACGCAAACCACGCCCAACTTCTTGCAATTTTGAAATTTCGCTACCGCTACTTCGCAATTTGCATATCTGAAACACATTCGGATTGTCCCAGCCTTCTCGCAGTGTCCATTTAGAAAAAATAAAACGCCTCGTATTTTCTAAACTAAGCATAGTTTGTTTGTCGTGCAATATTTCGTTTATTTCTTGTTCTATTTTATCGTCTTTTCCTGTGTTGTCTTTCGAGAAATAGCCAGCATGTGTTTTGGAAATATCGGCTAAGGTTTTTTCCAAAAATGATTGATAAAAAGCAGGCTGTTTTGCCTTTAACAATTCGGTAACTTCTGCTTTTATAAACTGTTCCAACATAAGTTTGAGATAACCATCTTTGTTTCTATACTCTTCTATGTTGTCTATAAAAAACAAGGTGATAGGCTTTATTTTTACATCTCTTGTCAAAAGCTTTTTTTCTTTCTCAAAATGCTCTTTCACTACTTTTCGGAGCATTTTCTCTTGCAAGGTTTGTGCATAAGCATAAGGATTGAGTTTGTCGCCTCTTTTCAGTTCCAAGCCGTTGGATAAAACTACCGTAGATTTATTTAGTTTTTCTATCACCAAATCTGTCATTTCCGAATGTGCCTTTTGCAAACTCTCTTTTCGTGCCAGCTTAAAATTTTTCTTCTGACTGTTTTCTACTACTTCAAAACTCGCCAACTTGCCATCTGTGCTTACCAAACGCACCAACGCATTTTTGCCTTGCTCAAAATCTGTGACGTATGCCTCAATGCCTTTCACCAAATTTTTGTTGAATGAATCTACGGCCGTCAAAGTATATACCAAATTGTGATAATCTTTTACTCGCTTTTTTTCTAGCCTTTTTGTTTTTGGGTTTCTTGCTTTTTCTTCTTTTTCTGGAAATGTAGCACCATAACGCAAAATAAATTGTGAGTTCAACTGCTCAATATTTTCCCATGTTTTGTTGCTCTGTGCAAATTTGTGTGGCTCATCTATTATCATAAAAGGCTGTACGGCACTAATCGCTTCAAAAGCCGTAGCATATTTATCAAACAGTTGTCTGTCGTAGGTTTTCTTCATGCTGTCCGAATTTATCATGCCTGCATTGATGAGCAAAACCTGAATGCTGCTTTTTTCGTGAAGGCTTGCATTTACAAAATTTTTGACGGCTGAAGGCATGCTCGCTTTCTGATTTTTCTTGGTTTTTTGGCTGCTTACTATATGCAATTCAATTTTTTTGTTGTACTGCTCCTTGAAATGCTGTCTCGCACTGTCTGATTTCAAAAAATTGATAGTGCCAGCTTTAATAGACAAAGTCGGAACGACAACGATAAACTTAAAAATGCCAAAATTTTTGTTTAGCTCAAATATCGTTTTCGTATAAGTGTAGGTTTTGCCTGTGCCTGTTTCCATCATTATATCTATGATGTTGCTTTCTTTTTCGGGTTTTTCGTCAATCTGATTGTCAGACTGAATACGCCTAATGTTGTCGGAATATTTCGCAAAAGGCCGATGTCTATCTATCGTTGGATTGATGTTGTTTTTATGCAAACCTTTGGCTTTCAGATTTTCCAAACCCTCAAAAACGGCTATCGTGCTGTTTATGGCTTGTGTCTGATGTGCTAAGTTTTTTTCAAAATTAAATGATGGCATTTAGTTTTTAGTTTTGAATTTTTAGTTTTTAGTTTTTAGTTTTTAGTTTTTAGTTTTTAGTTACTTGAGTTTCTAGCGATTTTTCAACTAAAAACTATTTTTTTCTTGTACTTTTGACGATACTCGTTAATATTTTGACTAACTCTACACATTTTTGTATGTAAACGCTGTAATCAAAAGTGACTATTTGACTCTGTTCTAATAATTCTAACCAATATAGACTTTCTCTAGCTTCTTTGCTTGCTATCGACATTTTATGAACAAAATCTGCTCTGCTTTCGCCTGCTAAAGCTTCATTTACGTTTGCTCCTATGCTTGTTGCACTTCGCAAAAACTGTTTTGAAATGATATATTCTTTCTTAAACTGCAATATTTTGTATAACTCTATTGCCTGCAAAGCAAATGCAAAACTCTTTTCCTTTATGATGCTCTTTTTCATGAAAATTATTTTTCAACTAAAAATTCAAAACTAAAAACTAAAAACCATTCTTAATATTGTATAATAAAATCAATACTTATTTCCTTTTTATTTCTATAAGATTTCACAGACTCTGCTATCTCTCGCAAATGTTTGCTGTCGAAATGATAGCCAAAGGCGACAATAGTTGTCGGATTGAAAGTTTTATCGCTATCTATTTTTTCTAACAAACTTTTCAAACTGTCGGTGCTAAAACCTTTGTGCATCAAATACAATTTGTTTTGTGCCAAATAACCTGTATAATCGCACAACTCGATAGCACGACAATTTTCGGTGAGCAAAACGCTGTCAGCAGTTTTCCATGTCAAAAGCAAAGTTTGTATATCGGCTTCGGTGAGTTTTTTTGCATCAAATATCATTTCTTTTTGTTGCGGTGCGGCTTCGGTGTCTTTCTTTTTTTTCTTCTTCTTTTTCTTCGCTTTTTTGCCTTTCAAATATCGTTTTTCTATTTCCAACTTGTCGGCATCATACTCATAGTTTTCCCAAATAGGAATGGTCTCAAATATCTTGAAAACGTTTTTAGTTTTTAGTTCTAAATTTTTAGTTTTTAGTTGGTTTAGTTCCTCTATTTCTTGTTTGTTTGCTGTTGTTTGTATTTCGCCTTTCAACTTTTCTATCTTTTCTTCTATATCTTTCGTCTTTGCGGCTATGTTTGCGTTCACTTTTGCTGCTGCACGAAGCAAACGCTCTTTCGTAATATCAAAAATACTTGCTGATTCAGTTTTTAGTGTTGAATTTTTAGTTTTTAGTTTTGTAACAAAATCATAGGCTACTTTGCTTTTTTTAGCATCAATAGGCTCGGCTATTTGTGCCAAAATATATTGACGATTGCCGCCGTCTTCTGCGTTCAATTGCATCACGGCATCGCCTGTTGTGCCACTGCCTGCGAAAAAATCTAAAATGATGGATTTTTTTTCATTTGAAAGCAACATCATCATTTTCTTTATCAGTTGAATTGGTTTGGGTGTGTCAAAAATTTTCTCTCCTTCAAATAAATTTTTAACTTCTGAATTTGCTATTCTCGTTGTACCATATGTATCGCCACGCCATAAATTTTCAGGTGTTCTGCCTTTTTGATTTTTTAAATAAATTTTGCGTGTTATCTTCGTTTCATCTTTATTAAAAATAATCTCACCTGTTTTAATTTTTTCTATTATTGATTTTTCGCTCCATCGCCAACCATTAGTAGGAGGAATAATTATGTTACCACTTGGAGATATAATATTAAAACACAAAGTTTTTCTGTAATGAGGGCTTCTAACATCTCCGCTTCTCCAACATCCATTTAAGTCATTATCTGGGTTAGAATAATTTTTATTGTTTTCTTCTGTTCTTGGAAAGCTAAAACATTCAATTTCATCTGACTTTTTATAAACAATATGATAATTAAAATGTCTTGAAAAAAACTTCTCATCATTTTTACTTTGTTCTGTATGTTTCCAAACAATTGTACCTACAAAATTTTCTTCTCCAAAAACTTCATCCATAAGCAGCCTAAGTTGAGCAACTTCATTATCATCTATGGAAATAAAAATAACGCCATCATCTTTGAGCAGTTGTTTGGCAATATATAGGCGAGGATACATAAAGGTGAGCCATGCCGAATGCGAGTTGCTATTGCTTTGTGTAAAGGCTAAAATACGTTTGGCTTTTTCGTGGCTTATGCCTGCTAGTTCCTGCAATTGTTGCACCGTAAATTTTCTATCGTCTTGATACACAAAACCATCATTGCCCGTATTGTACGGCGGGTCTATGTATATCATTTTTATTTTTTGGTAGTAGGCATTCGCCAAATGTTTCAGCACTTCCAAATTGTCGCCTTTCAACAGCAAGTTTTGAGCGTTTTTATTTTCCTCTTTTGAGTTGTGAGCCGTATCTTCTTTGAGCAAAGTAGTCGCTTCGTCGCTGGCCAAAAGCCGTGCATACGATTTTCCGAGCCAATCTAAACTATAACTTTCTTTATAAAAATCAATTTCATTTTTGGTGAGTTCTTTTTTCAACTTTTCAAAATCGAGCTGTCCTTTTTTATCAAAACAATGCGAAAAATGTTTTTTTATCACTTCAACATTATTGTTATTAGCTGTGATATGCTTCGTTATTTCTTGTACTTCGTTCATCAATGTCGATTTTTTAGTTTTTAGTTTTTGAAACTCAAAAAGCGTACAAAAGTATTATATTTTTTTGAAAAAAACGAAAATATTACTTGATTTAAAAGGAAACCCTATACCAAAAGAAGACTGCTTCGTGCCTCGCAGTGACAAAAAAATGTATCGCTTTTCCCTTTTGTCATCATATAAGCTATACAAAAACGTAAATGAAAAATAGAAACATGATTGGATAAATGCGAATATTACATTTGCATAATTTTTAGCAAATTTTGTCGTAAAACGAGGTAGTAGGCACTTCTAAAGTGCCTGCTACCTAGATTTGTCCTTTTTTTTAAATGTTATTAAATAAGTAGGTATAAAACCTACCGCTACTGAGCCTTTTTCGTGATTCTGCTCTTTTGGCAAGGGAAACATACTATTTTTCAGTTCAAAAGGGCATTAAATTTGCAAATATTGGCTGCCTTAGCCTAAAAAAAATAGTATGTTTAAATCTTTGATAAACAAAGGTATAAATGTCAGAACCATTGTTATCTAAAATTTTGTGAATAAACTCTAGTATCTAGCTATTTTTTTAGCTTAAAAAAAAAATCTCATTTAGTGCTGCCACCAAATGAGATTTTTGTTTTTTTATGAAAATAATTAACGCACCAGCGTCACATTTCCGCTTTTAATATCGGCTGTTTCGCCTACAAACTGATATTGAATCATATAGACATAAACGCCAATTTCTTGTTCTACGCCTTTGTATGTTCCGTCCCAGCCTTCGTTGAAATCGTCGGTAACAAACATTTCTTTTCCCCAACGGTTGTAAATCGCAAACGAAAAGCTCTCTAAATTGCCACGATAAACAGCTTTGAAAATATCGTTTTCGCCATCGCTATTTGGTGAGAAAGCATTGGGTACAAGCAATTTTGTTTCCTTGCTTTCTTGCACAACAATCGTGATGTTTGCAGAAGTCACACACGAATTGACATCGATAGTATTGACATAATATGTCGTTGTTTGGCTAGGCGTAGCTACTGGATTTGGGCAATCTGTGCAGCTCAAAGAGCTATCGTCTTGCCAGATATATTCGGTAGCACCGCTTGCTGTCAGTTGCACTTCTTGGCCTGCTTCTATGAGTACGCTGCTTGCCGAAATGTCTAGCACGATATTTGGCAAAACAGTAATCAATAATGAGTCGCTAACACTTGTTGCACAATCATTTTCGGCAATGGCATAAATCATAAATTCGCCTGTGCTACTCGGCGTAAAGTTGGTCGTTGCAGTATTTGGATTAGATAATCCTCCGCTTGCAGTAGTCCATGTGATATTGGCATTGGCAGAAATTTCGGCATTCAAAATAATATCGTCGCTTTCGCAAGCCGTTATGTCGTCGCCAAGTTCGAGACTCAATATATTTTCTAAGCTTTCCAAAATCGCAATGGTAGTGTCGCTGCTGCAAGTATTGTCACTTATCAATACTGCCACGGCTTGATAAACGCCCACTTCTGTTGGCACAAAAGTAGTACCATTTGCAACCTCATCGCCTGCCGCATTGTACCAAATAATTAGCTCATCGCTGTTCATTTCAAAAGCTTGTGTATTGGTTTCGCCTGCACAAATAGCCAACGAATCGACGACTGCTAGTGGTGCTGGTGGTGGCACACAATCGTCGTTGCAAATAGCGATAACTGTTCCTGTTTCGAAGCAATTTGGTACGCCATCATTATCAAAATCAGCACCCAAAACATAAGCTTGCCATTCGGCAGTTTCGCCCTCTGCTGGCGTTTCGTTAGGAACAGTAGTCGCCCATGTTCCATCTGCTTGCAAATATTCAATAATTAATAAATCACCACAATTGTCTTGAACCATTAAAGAACAGCCGCCAACTGCTGTTACGCTTGTCGGTGTTGGATATAGTTCTACATTTAAAATACCTGCTGCAATCAAATCATTTTCGCCAATGCAAGCCAAAGCAGGAAAAATGCTAATGGTTTCTACTTCGCAACTGCCTGAATGTACTAAAGCTAATACATCTAAAGGTTCAGTCAATGCAGCATCCATAAACCAAATTATGCCGTCAAAGGTATTTTGTGGGTCGTCAAAGCCGATATTTTGCTCAATAGTAGCTATATCTGGTGTTTCGCCATCGCAAATTTGTGCAATTTCGTCTAACGGACTCGTTACAATTGGGCAAGGCGAGTCGCAGTCTGTCACGATAATAGTAAGTGTGCTATCATTCGGACATTGGCCATTAGTGGTATAAATCACCTCAAAAATACCTGCTTGGTCTAGCGTTATTTCGCCTGTTGCGGCATCAATAGTCAAAGCATCTGGCGAGCTAAAAGTGCCATCTGGCGTATCAATGTTGTTTGGCAAAATGTTGGCATCGCCAATACATATCGTTGGTTGTGGGTCTGCGAAATAGCTAAAGCCAGCATCTTCGAGTGGCAAAGCATCGAGCGAAGCAAAAATAGGCAAAATGCTTTCGCAAGTGTCGCTGACATTGTAGGCTAAAGCATAATAACCATCTAATTCGGTAGGCGTAAATACATTTGCTGTATCAAGCGGTTCATTATCGCTATTGTACCAAATCACAAATACATCTGCTGGCGTTCCTACTTCAAAAGGAATAGTATTGGTTTCGCCATCGCAAATTTCTATGTTTGTCAAAATATTAGTCGGAGTAGCTGGCGGCACACATGTTTCATCACAAACGGCTATTACAACGCCTGTTTGAAAACAATTTGGGTCGCCATCGCCATTAAAGTCAGCACCAGCAACATAGGCTATCCATGATGTTGTTTCGCCATTTGCAGGGTTTTCACTTGGAACAGTAGTGGCCCAAGTTCCATCAATTTGTAGATATTCAATGACTAATAAATCTCCGCAATTGTCTTGAACTGCTAACGAACAGCCGCCAATTTCAGTAACGGTTGTTGGAACAGGATATACCGAAACGGTTACATTTCCAGCAGGAAGTGGCTCGTTGGTTTCGCTACAAATCATGCCGATATATAAGGTAAATTCTTCTACCTCACAACTGCCCGAATGTTGGTAATCAGTTGGAGTAGCAGGTGTTTGTAAAACATTGTCTGTAAATAATTCAAAGCCTACAAATGTGCCTGCGATGTCATCATACAATACGCCACCTGTTGCATCTGCAATATCTAAAATAGCATCGCTGCAAATAGATACATTTTCACTAGCTGCCGCAATAATGTTTGGACAAGCCAAAGCAGGACAATTATAGTTTGCAGTAAATTCTTCGGTAAAACATATATTAGAAACCGTCCATTGAGCAATGCCTGCACTACCTGTTTCGATAGGCTCTGTCGGTGTAGTAGTTTGCACGACATCGTAAGTATCGCAAGTGACTTCAATTTGTGGAGCTTCGCAAGTTGTATTTGTTACCGTTACAAAATCCTCGTCAAATAGCGAATAAATATTTACTGTTCCTGCATCAATGGTTTGAGCAGGAGTTCCAGCAGGATTTAAACAAGTAAATACTAATGAAAATTCTTGTGTCAAAATTTCACAGTTGTCATTTAAAGCATTAACTTGATAAGAGATATTGTCTGCATCATTAATGTCTGTTCCATTTAATTGCCATTGCAAGCTATAATCTACGCCTAAAATAGCGGTTGCAGGAGTGACATTTACTTCCAAAATAAACGTTTCCTCGCTACAAATATCGCCAGGTGCAGTTTGATTGATAATAGCAACAGGGCAAACAGCTCCGCAAACATAAGCAACCGTAGCAGGTTCTATAAAACAGGCTACACCGCTTGGGCTGCCATCGTAAGTGACTTCATAAGTAGCTATGCCAGAAGCACCGCTTTCACTAGCTTCTGCAAGTGTTGGCACATCAATCGGTGTAATGCTGTAATTGTCGCAAGAAGTAGTGAGTTGTGGAACGCTACAATCGCCTTCTGTGCTCGTAATAAAAGCTGGGTTAAAAGCTGGGTATATGGTTACATTTAATGTGCCTGCAAAAATAGGTGTAGGTTCTAAAGTACATATCATGCCGACATAAAAAACAATAACACTTGGCTCGCAAGCATTATTGGCGACATCATTTATACTAACAGGAGTAGTCATAGCTGCATCAGAAAACCATTGAAAGCTGTCTAAAGTGCCTTGTGGGTCATTGATGACAATGCTTGTTTCAAAAACTTCAAAGTTGGGCAAATTGCCACTACAAGTCGCTGTATCATTGTTTAAAGCAAAATTAACGCTCGGACAGCCAGCACAATCGAAAATAGTACTTGCAATTTCGCTAAAGCAATTTGTATTGTTGTTGTAAGTAATATTCCAACTCACTTCATTTGTGCCAGCAGTAGGATTTTCAAGCTGAACAACCGTTTCAATATAATTGTCGCAACTTATTTCTATGGTTGCCAAAGCTTCGCAAGAAGTAACGATATTTACAAAGTCGGGATTGAATGCTGGATAAACTGTTACGATTATATTTTGCGTAGCATAAACAATATTTGGGTCGCTCACACAATAAATATTGACTGTATAAGTGAAATCTTGAGGTTCGCAAGTTGTTATCGTTGGTACATTAGTGCTTACACTTGTTGTATTTCCTACCACAGCATTATCCAAAATCCATTCCGCATTGGCTAAGTTTGTTTCATCATCTAAAATCAGTTGCAAAGTCAGCAAATCGCCACTACAAAGTTCTGTATTATTGGCAGTGAGGTCTATAATATTTGGACAGTTGATAGTTGGGTCGCAAATAAAAGTTGCATCAAAAACATTAGTGTCACAATCTAAACCTAAGCCAGCCGCATCATCATTAACAACGGTCATAGATACTGTTTCTGTACCATCAAAGTTAATTGGATTGTCGCCTACAATGCTATAATTTGGGCAAGTAGGGTTTGCTGTTATAGTACAGCCATTATTGCTCAAATTGTAATTGGCAATAGGCAAAGGATAATAAGTGACAGTTGTAGTTCCGACAAAAGCAGCAGTTGTAGGGTCAATTGTGCAGAAAATAGATAGTGTATAAGTAATTTCTAATGGGTCGCAACCATTTACACTTTCAGAAGCAGGAAAATTAATCACACTACCATTTTGTTGTGTTCCAGAAGAAGTCCATTCTACATGATCTACCAAATTGGGATTATCAACTTGTGCAGAAAGCGAAACGATATCGCCACTACAAGCAATAGCACTTTGAGGCATTGTTACATCAATATTGCAAGTAGGTGGCAGACAAAGAAATTGCTCTGTAATTGTATTCGTACAATTTAATCCTAAGCCTACTGCGTCTTGATTTATAACCTCAAATGTTGCTGTTTCTGTGCCATCAAAATCAAAGGTGTTTTGTCCAACAATGTCAAACTCCGCACAATTTGGTGTAGCTGTTAGCGTACAACCATTATTACTAACAGTGATTGCTGCGTCAGGTTCAGGGTAGTAAGTTACAGTAGCTGTTGCAGTAGATGCAATCAGATTTGGGTCGTTTGAGCAATAAGCATTTAAGGTATAAGTAATGGTTTGAGGCGAACAGCCTGTAACTATTTCAGTAGCCACAAAATCAATTGCATTTCCATTGGCTTGCGTTCCAGAAGAAATCCATTCTAGGTGATCTAACTCATTATTAGGGTCATTTAAAATACCATTTAAGGTAATATCTTGGCCACTACATGAAAAAGCATTTCCAGCTAAAGAGACTTCTAAAGCACAGGCACAATCTGTTATTTCTAAAGTAAAAACAGCCGTTTGGCTAGGGCAATCAGCAGCATTATTTTCATAAATAGTATAAGTGTAAGTTCCAACATCGCTTACTGTTGGTGTAAAACTATTACCTGAATTGGTATCATTTCCATTATTTTCACTCCAAAATAAAGTATTGTTGGGACTGCTTGCGGTTGCTATCACAGTAATCGTTTCGTCGGAACAAAAAGAGGCATTTGTAAAAACAGGTACAATAGCATTTTCTGTAATTTCGATAGTAAAAGTTGTAACAAAACCACCGCAACCATCTGCTGTTATTTCATAAATATCATAAGTGTAAGTTCCTATTGCTGAAATATTAGGTATAAAATTGACATTTGTACCAGCATCAAATCCGCCTGCTTCTTCCCAATGTAATTCGTTTAAAGGCGAACTAGCAGTAGCTAAAATGCCAATATTTTCGCCTTCACAAAAAGTCATATTGGCGAGTGCTGGAGCAGCAGGTAAGAGTATTTCAAAAATGTCGAAAGGTGCGAAAAAGCTAGTGCAAGTTGTCGCATCATTTACTGCCTGAACAGCATAATTGCCGCTTCCTATTGGCGGTGTAAAAGTGTTGCCAGACGCAAGTATATTGCCTGTCGTATTGTCGTACCAATTGTAAGTAAAGCCAGCTACTGTTGTTACCTCAATAGTTGGCGGTGTTGTGCCTTCGCAATAATTTGGATTAAAAGTTTCTAAAATAGGTGCGTCAATATCATCGCAATTGCAATCTTCTTGCACATTTATATTGATAGTAGAACAAACACCTACATCATCAACTGCATAGCTTGCAGAAGCAGAATTAGCTAATGTTTCGGTATAAACATTGCCTACAATAGTGTTGTTATTGATATTGTAAGGCTCTAAACCGCCTGTAATTGTTAAAGTAACATCATAAGTAGCCAAATCATCGGCACATGCTGTGGCTACATCTACATTAATTGGTGGATAAAAAGTAACAGTCCAACCATTTGCCAAACCACATTCATCGTCAATTGTTAAACCTTCATCATTTAATAGCCAATAAAAAGTATAAGTTCCATATTCGCTTGCTGCTACACTTACTGTTTGCGTTGTTTCATCTGGGCTAAATGTCACTGTTGGTGCTGGCACAATATCAGTATCATAAGTCCACATTCCATTTAAGTTGGCAGGCCATGGCAAGATATTGTCTGGCGAACCTGGAAATAATATATAAGGAAAAAGGAAATGATTTAAGCCACAAATAGCAATTGGGGCGGTATTTGATGGAACAGGATTTGCCGTAGGTTCTGGTGCAAAATAAATCGTTACTTCATCAGTAACGCTACAATTGTTATTGTCTAAAAGCGTAAGTGTAAAAATATATTCTCCATAAGCATCTACTGTCACAGTAGCTTGAGGGTCGTTGGGATTGAGTGTAGCCGAGCCTGTTCCTGTATAAGACCACACAATATTTTCGCCAGCATCGACAACACCTTCTAAGGTATAAACACTACCGCAAACGATAGCATCTGCTCCTGCTTCAGGAACACTTCCTGCCAAATAATTGATATTTAATACATAGGTTTCAGCACAAACAGTAGGATTATCGCTTGACCATGTCAATTCATAATTTCCTATGCCATCATTAAATGTAATCGTTGGCTGTACGGCAGCAGCATTGCTAATGTTAGCACTTAAAGCACCTGTTACTGCCCACGTTCCAGCCATATTTGGTATAGGTTCGCTTACCACAAAAGCCGTTTCGCAAGTCGTCACATTGCTAGTTGTCGTTATGGGTTCATTGACCGAAATAGTGTGCGAAACCGTTGTTCCATCGGTACAAGGAGCATTAGCTGACACATTATACTCAATGGTATAATTCCCAACATTTAGGCCACTTGCATCAAATATATTTCCGCTAACAGCAGCAGGATTTTCGACACAAGACCAAGAACCATTCGAGTTTCCAATCACTAAGTTGCTTAAATCAAAGCTTGTGTTATTGTTCACATTGCAAAGCTCAATAGTTGGCGTATTTATTTCAGCTAAAGGTGGAGCAACTACTGTAATGGTTTGGTTCGACGTAGCGTCTGGACAACCATTGCTACCTGTTACGGTATAAGTAATGGTATAGTTTCCATCTAAATTTTCGGCACTAAACACATTGCCCAAAATAGTGACATCAGGCGAACTCCATGTTCCTCCTGCTGTTGTTACACCATTGACCAACAAAGTATTTAAGTCTAAAGTAACACCTCCTAATCCACACAATTCGGTTGGTGCAGTTGTTGTTGCATCTTCTATACAGTTTGGCAAACATTCTACTACATTAATGGTTTGTGTTGTACTTTCAGGGCCGCAAGGTGCTGTTCCTTGCACCGTATAAGTAACCGTATAAGAACCTACTGCCAAGCCTTCTGCATCAAAAACATTGCCTGCATTAATGGTTGAATTTGGTGCATCTGTTGTCCAAACTCCACTATTATTTCCAGTTACTAAATCATCTAAATTTAAGGTTAACACATTATTTGGCAAATTATTGTTACACAATTGTGGGTTGTTTGGTGCATTTGTTTCGGCATCAGCAGCTTGCGTTGTCGTAATCACAAGCTGTTCGGTATCATCGCACGTTCCTGTATTTGAACTAAAAGTAAATAAAATTGGGATATTGACATTAGCGGTTGATGGATTAAAAGTAGTTACCTCTATTCCTGCCGCATTTTCCCAAATTCCATTTCCACTTGCTACATAGTCATTTAAATTAATAATAGCATCTGAGCTACAAATATCTAAAGCTGGTTGTGTTAAAACAATATCATTAAATGGTGTAATATTAACTGTTAGCGTGTCTATATCGGCACAAAGCAAATTGGCGGAAGTAAAATAAAAATCTAAATTCGTATTGATAGCTACCGTAGAAGGGTCGAAAGTAACAATAGCATTTCCTGCTTCATCGCTCCAGCTACCTATACCTACATTTTCGTAATCTGCAAAAACGAGTTCTTCTCCATTGCCACATATATCAACAGCATTGGTCGTCAAAGACACCTCATCATAAGGTTCTACCGTGACACTTAGGGTTTCAGTAGCATCACAAAGACCATTTCCAGACGAAAAATTGAGCTCAATAGTAGTATTTAAAGCTGCATTGCTAGGGTCAAATGTGCTAATGGTATTCACTCCATTTGTCCAAACCCCTGTACCGCTTGCGACATAATCGGCTAAAACAATCGGAGCATCAATATTGCAAACGACTACTGTATTTTGCGTTAGTGCAACAGCATTATCAGCTTCAATACTAATGTTCAATGTATCGGTATCAGCACAATCGCCATCTCCCATAAAATACAATTCAATATTTGTGCCTGCTGTTTGCAAAGAAGGGTCAAAATTCAAAATATTATCGTTTGTTCCATCACTCCACGAGCCTGTACCATTTGCTACATAATCGCTCAAATCGATGCTAGGAGCATTTTCGCAAAATACAATTGCAGCATCTGTTAAGCCTACTTCTACTACGCTTTCAACAACAATAGTTAAAACTTCGGTATCATCACAGTTTCCTGTTCCAGATGTAAAATTGAGAAAAATAGGCGAGTTTGTTGGTGCTGTTGAAGGGTCAAAAGTTGTAATATCGCCGATACCATTGTTCCATGTTCCTATACCTGCTGTTTCATAATCGCTCAAAGTAATAACTGCATCAGTTTCACATAAATCTAAAGAAGTAGGAAAAATAGCGACATCATTGAGTGCTGTAACCGTTATGGTTAAAGTATCAGTATCGGCACAATTTCCGCCTGTTGCAGTAAAATAAACATCGAAAGGTGTATCAAGCGTTGCTCCTGTTAAATCATAATTTCCACCGAAAATAAGATTTGTTCCTGTTGTCCAATTTCCATTGCCAGAGTCGACATAATCATTCAAATTTAGGCTATCTTCTGTATCACAAACTTCTAAAGTATTTTGCGTTAGCGTCACATCATTGGCAGCCTGTACAGTAATAGTCAATGTTTCTTGGTCGTCACAATCGGCATTTCCAGAAGTATATATCAATTCGATAGGCGTATTTGTAGGTGCTGTCGAAGGGTCGAAAGTCGTAATAGTAGTATTGCCATCTAGCCACGCACCATTTCCAGACATTACATAATCATTCAAATTGATAATATCGTCGGTGCTACACGGAAAAATGCTGTTATCATTCAATACCACATCATCAAAAGCAACTACACTTACCACCAAAACCTCTATGTCATCGCAAGGGCCATCGCCAGACGAAAAGGTTAGTTGCGTAGTGCTTCCTGCCGCAATATCAGAGGGGCTAAAAGTTGTAATAGGATTTCCCAATTCATCTTCCCATGTGCCAGCATCAGAACTTGCATCTTCATAATCGCTCAAAGTAACAGCAGCATCATTGGTACAAAGCACTAAAGAACCTACCGTTATAACCAATGCCGTTTGTTCAGAAAAAGTAATCAATACCTCATCTTCGTCAGTACAAGCATCATCAAAAACCGTCCAGAAAAATTCATAAACGCCAGCCATTGTTACCATTACATCGGTTTGAGGGTCGGTAGCATCTACGAAACTAGCCGAGCCACCTGCTGGCGTATTCAAAATATCCCATGTACCAGCACCAGAAGTTATCGCATTCAACTCATAAGTCAAGCCACAAACTTCATCGTCAGTTCCTGCCGTTACTGTTGGTTCAATAATCGTAATAGTTTGCGAAGTACTAGCAGGATTGTTGCAAGGTGCATTTCCTGTAACAATATAACCAATATTATAGGTGGCTGGCGGCAATCCTGCTGCATTAAATATATTAGTAGCTGGGTCTATCGTATTGGCTGGACAGTCTAGACAAGCCCACGAGCCACCTAATGTACCAATAACAAAATCATCTAAATCAACTACCATATTAGTATTGTTGGCATTACACAAGTTATTGCTTAGTGCCATTGTCGAAGCATCTGGATATGGAAAAACATTGAGCGTCAATGTTTCACTATTGCCACAAGCAGCATTAGTAGAAGCATAGGTCAATTCAATAGAAGTTGGCACGCTAGGCACATTAATATCAGCAGGTGCTGTCAAGTCTGGCAAGTTATAAGGCACAGTATCGTCAATAGGCATACCATTTTCATTTTCCCAATTGCCTGCTCCAGAGGCGACATAATCGCTTAAATTTAAACTTGTTGTTTCACATACATCAAGGCTATTTTGTGTCAAAACAACGGTTTCGCCACCTGTTACATTTATATCGATATCTTCTGTACTCACACAAGGCAAGTTCCCAACCGTATAAGTTATCGTATAAGGCCCTGCTGCCAAACCAGTAGGGTCAAACACGCCTGCACTGCTTATAAAAGCACCACCAGACCATGTTCCTCCACTAGGAGAAACAGCAGAAGAATAGTCAAAAGTGCCATCACAATTCGTAAAATCTGTTGTTACGCTTGCATCTACCGTAATATTTGGCAAAGCAACCACCTCAAAAGCTCCAGGAATTACAAGTGTTCCACTACAACCATCTGCATTATTAACGACCAATTCCACATTATAAAAACCTAGCTCTAAATCAGCTTCTAAAAAAGTAGGTGTGCTATCTGTGGAGGTCAAAACCGTATTTGTTGTTGTGTTCGTGAGCGTCCATTCATAAGTCGTACTTGCATCTACGGGAGCACTATTATTTGTCAACACAACATCTTGCCCCTCACAAATATTGGTGTCAGAAACGCTAAAGCCAGCTAGTGGCGGCGGCACAATTTCTACCGTCATGTCGGTAGAAGTAAGACAACCATTCTCATCAGCTACTTCAATAAAAATATAATATTCTCCTGTTTGGTCAAACACAAAATTGGAAATGGCACTTTCTGTTGGCCCAGCCAATGTTGTTTCTGTTCCATCTGGAGCTTCTATATACCAATCGAAGTTGGTGATGTTATCTAAAGAAAAAGCCGTTAAAGTATAATTTTGGTTTGCACAAGCCATTCCGCCCATCAAATCTGGATTAAACAAAATATCGACATTTGTTTGCGGAAATGTATTTATCGGCACTTCCACCCTACAAGTCGGATTACAACTAGCAGGCGAAACATCTAATGCCTCCACAAACAAACTCGTATTTGAGCCATTGTAGGTAATATTGGTGCTATTTTCGTCAGAAGTCGTAAAAGCCGTACCACCTGTCGCCTGTTCGTACCACGACAAAGTACCTCCTTCTGGCATATAATTAATATCGATAGGCAAATTGTTGCCAACTGGCGGACAAACCGTTATGCTCACATCTGGCGGTGTTTCCTCACAGCTTTCGCCCGTTGCAGGAATAAATCCAGGAGGATTACAGTTTTGGTCTTCCAAAGTACCTGTTGTCGCACCTGTTCCCGAAACAACAACTCCAATACCATCGCCACCAGAAGTAGGCGTATAAGATACCTCATACGAATCATCGCAAGGCGTAGTACTCGTACAGCCATCACTCACCGAGCCAAACGAAAGCGTCATCGTTCTATCCGTATTATTGCTATTCGTAAACTTTCCCTGCCCCACACAGTCATTTTTGAAAATAACATATATTGGGCCATTGCCACAATAAGCCGCAAAGTCGTAGCCAAAATAAGCATTTGTTGCTGGCTCTGGCCAACATGAGCCACCCGAAAAAACGAGTACCGTTGCATCTGGCGGAATCACATTTGAGGTCGGCGACACCAACAAATCATTGCAAGCCGTATTGATAGTATTTAATTCATCTACCCTATCTGGATTAACCGTAAAACCATTGTTTGCCGTTGCTCCTGCACTATTGGCCAACAAAGCCGTTACAGGTGTTGGACAACCCGACAAACAAAAGCCAGAAGTAGGCTCATAAAGTGGGTCAGTTTGGTTGGTAGCCAATGACGAAAAAGTAATTGTCAATCCATTGAGGTCATACTCATAAGGGCCAGTATGAAATACAACCATCTCATTTACACCTTCCCAATCTCCTGTGCCATCGTCACACGAATCGACCAAAAAGCCATTCAAGATTGGACATTGAGCAAAAACTTGCTGAGAAAAAGTGCTAAGGCTTATTATAAATATAACAAATCTTATGACAATAGGTAAAAATCTCTTATTCATGATAATTTTTCTTGTATTAAATGTCAACCACCAAATTAATATAGCCTTGTTGGGTAACTAACATATCGAAAATAAATGTGTTAGCTTTCGCAACTCAGCAATTTATTTTTAGTGTTTGACTAATCGTTTTTTTTTATGTTGAATAGTATGTGTTTTTTGCAAAAATAGACAACTTATTTTGAATATTACACAATTGCTCATAACTGTGCTTGCTTTTTATCAAAAATAGCTTTTTGCTTACATATATCAAAAAACATTTTTGCTTACTTTCCAAAAGCTTAATTCAGTTATTCTTTACCTAATAAAACATTCTTTAACATTTTTTTATTGTTAAACTACCAATTTACAAATGTCTGTTTTTGGCCATAAAAATGCCTAAAAAGAATAATATGCCTAACCTTTCATTTTTTACAACAAAAAAGCTAACTTTGAGCAAGCTTGATTTTATTTCTCAAAAACAAAGAAAAACGAACTATGCCGAATATCAATTTTGATATTTTCGATAAATTATGGACAAAAGTTGAACAGCAATTTAAAGCCGAAAACGATAAGAATTTCACTTTAGACAACTTAGCTATTGCCCTCGACGAAGAAGACTTGCCGCTAAGACCCTTAGATTTCACGAATATTGAACAAAAATATCTAAAAAAAAGAAACGACACGCCGCTACCACAAACTTTTAAAGGCTCTAATACAACACTCAAATATTTGCTACAATATGCCAAAGTAGAAAGCTTGGATAAACTCATAGAGAATATAGACGATGTAATAGAAGAGCTTGAGAGAGAAAATGATAGAACCTGGCGTTTTTTGGGCAGAAAAGAAGAACTGCGAAAAATGAATGATTTTTTGCAAGACGATACCAAACGCATTTTGGAAATCTCTGGCGTGCCGATGATTGGAAAAACGGCTTTGGTCAATCATTTTTTAGACAAAAACCATAAAGCAAAGCAGTATGATGTGCGAGAAGTGAAGCTCACAACAAGCGAAAATGTAGAGAAAACGCTTTTTATGACACATTTTCTAAATGATTTTGAAAGCTACAAAAAACCAACTATCATTATCATCGAAAATTTTGAGGAAGCACTAGAATGGACAAGTGTTGAAATAAGCGAAGAAGATGGCGAAGAAGTGCAGCTACACGACATCAAAAAAGCATATAAAGGCGGTAGCTTGAAGGCTTTTATAGAAAAAATTGCGGAAAGCCAACATCTAAAACTTATCTTAGAAACACGATTTCTCATCAACTTTCCTGAATTTTTGGATTACGAAAAAGTCAAGCAAAAAACAAAAAGATTGCCGCTCTCTGGCTTGCCTACCTCAGAGTTTTGGAATTTGTATAAAAAATTTGATATTTCGAAAGAAGACTTCGAGAAAATATGCCACAATTTAAACAATCATACAGGTTTATTGGCTTTTGTATTCAAAAATGATTTTTATTATAGCGAGTTGTATCAAGCTATTCAACGACCACAACATGCTTTAAGAAAGCTTTGGAAATTGGTCAGCAAGCTTATCAATCGTTTAAATGAAACAGAAATTTATACACTTTGCTTTTTATCAGCCATAGAAACACCTATTACTTTTCGAAAGCTATTTGATGCCCTGCAAGAACTACCACAACTCGCCAAAAAAGACGAAGACACTATGCAAATGGTTTTGATGTCTTTAGAAAAAAAACTGTTTGTGCAGCCTCCCCAAAGACAAGCAATGTATGAGATAAATCCTTTTCTTAGAGAAGTGTGTTATGTAAATTTTCAAAAAGGGTACAACAAAAAATATGCAGATGCTGTAAAAGCCCTACCTTTCTTAAAACAATACGGCAAAACACGACAATACAACAAAAGCCAACAGCTTTTTTTGCAAGGAGAGTTTATTGAACTATTGCGTTTGGGCATAAGAAATAGAAAAGAAAAAAAATATGCCGAGGCTCACGAAGCTTTTAATTTAGGTTTGCAAATAAATCCTAAAAAAGAAGTAGTTTACAACGAAATAGGTTTAACTTTTAAGTTTGAAAAAAAATATGACAAAGCCATTGAAGTTTTACAAAAAGCTGTTGCTTTAGGAAATATTCACAGCTATAATGAATTAGCGATTTGCTATAAAGAACAGGGGAAGTTTGACAAAGCCATTGAAGTTTTACAAAAAGCGACAAAAGATTTTCCGAATAACGAAAGACTTTTAAATGAATTAGCGATTTGCTATAAAGAACAGGGGAAGTTTGACAAAGCCATTGAAG
>JBMZCV010000032.1:0-35956 GCA_049613665.1 Chitinophagales bacterium
CATTGGTTATTCCACCAAATATAAATTTTTCATCATTCATAAAAACCTCTATTTCAGGCCCTTTATTGTCATCGCTTGCATTTTCGGAAATACCACCTACCGTAAAATCTTCGCCAAAACCATGAGCATCTATTTCGCCATTGTCGGCATAATAGCTCACTCTACCATAATCAAACTGATAAGAAATGTCTTTTGGAACAATAAATTCGAAGCTAAATCTACCATTTTCTACGGCTGCTTGCCCTTTGAAAATGGTATTTCTATGCAATCTAAATTCTTTTTCATTGCTGCCAGAGTCATTTCTCAAAGTGGTAATATTGCTCATTTTATCAAAAACAGTTGGATAAACTACACCATTAAAATTATCCATTCGCACGCCATTTTCAGTTCTTAGCTCGCCTTCTATTTTCACTTTACTCAAAGCCTTAATCGTATCGAGTTCTGTGCCAATAGCTTGATTGTTGATAGCAGTTGTGACGATATTGTGTTTCGGATAATTGAGACGCAAAGCAGGGTCGCCCAACAACGAAAATTTGCGGTTGTTGATAGTCGTTGAAGCATCTACCTCATTTTTTGCAAGTCTCGCAATTTCGCCTACGGCAGGAATTTCGCCATTTATAGGCTCGAAAAGATGATTGAGAAAAGCACGATTCATTTTTTCATTGGAAGAAGCATATACCAGCCGCACGGTTGTCATCAAAGCAATTGCTCCACCTTTTGGGCTAATGATGAGGGCTTCGCCAGCAGAAGTTTTGTTCGGATTATCATAGCGGCTAAAACTGCAAGTTGCGGTAATAAACAAAGGCAATTGGTCATAATTGTCCCATTTATAAATATCTACCGTATTGAGGATTCGCTCGTGCGACCAGCCATTTTCGCCACCATGTCCAACGTAATTCATCACAAACGAACCAGCGAAAATCTTTTGATTGATAGCTGCATTCACTTCAGGATAGCGAGAGCCACCTTGCGTTGATACTTGCGGATAAGCGTCCAAATAAATTTTGTCGATATTGTAGGTCGGATAGCTTTGTCGCAAAAAAGCAGTATGCGTTTCAGCATCATTAATGTGTGTATTAAAGTCTTCGTCATCGGCAATAAACGTCAATTCATTTCGCCACGCTCCAAAAGTTTCTTTTGTTACATAATGCTTTATTTTATCGACGACGGCTTGTGCTTCGTTTGCTGTTTTCACAGGCAAACGCCCAACTGCTATATCTAAAAGTTGATTGTTTTCGTTCAGATTTTCGCCTTCATTATCGTCGAGTATCGCAAAATAATCATCGCTACAATAGGTTTTTTGTGTTTCTATGGAAGTCAGACTTTCGTAAGCAGGCACAAAATTTTGATTGTTGCTATCGCCAAATTCAATGTTTTTATAATCATAAGAAGCATCGCCAAACAATAGTAAATATTTAGGCATCAAATTTTCGTCATTTTCGGCTCTATCATAATACATTTTTACATAATCTCTGATAGCTGAAATATCTTGCGTACCAGACGAAAATTCATTGTAAATTTGCTCCACATCTATCACTTTAACGTCCAAATTGTCGTTGGCTCGGTGAAAATCTGCCAAATTTTCGGCTGCTGCCACAAATTCAGAATAGGTAATGATAAGCATTTCTGGAAAAATTTTGGCGTGCAAATTTTGGCTTTCAATTTTGCCAACTGCTTCCGCTTCAAAATATTCGTTTCCATTGAAAGCGATAAATTTTCGCAAAATATCAGTATTTGCCACAAAATTTCCATTTGAAAAATTCATAGCTTTCACATTTGTAATATCTGTTACGTCCCAAACCGAAACATTTTGATTGTTGTTATTTAAGTTGAAACGACTGACATTATTGTTGCCCATAGATTCTATGCTTCTAAAAATCATTTGATTGCCTGCAAAAATAAGCTGTCTTTTTGCCTGAATACCCACATAATCGAGCCAACCGATGGCTGCTGCATTACCAATTCTATTGTAAGTATAATTGACTGTTAAATTGTCATTATTGGCCAAAAAACTCGTCACTTTCAAATCGGCTACCGCAAAATCTCGCTCATAGCCAGCTACCACCGATGATAGCCATTGTGTATGAACGACTTGCTCATTGGCACTAACCACAAAATTGCTTTGATTGGGGGCAGCACTACTTGCAGTAGAACGGGCAGCTACTCGGCTTTGAAGCGTAAGAGCCTTTGAAGTGATGAGATTGGGAAAAGAAAACGAAAAATTTTGCGACAAGTCGGCATTAAATTCTTGGCCATAAAACCGACGGCCGCTATAATTGATATTCTTTGTTTCTACTTCATAAAATTGATAATCGTCAAAAGTATCCACCGTAATATTTGGTGTATTTGTGTTACTTGCTGTCGCAATTTGAGTGCTATTTCCTTTGTCGAAAGTCAAAAAATAATGATTGTATTCGCTATAAAAATGTATTTGATGTTTGAAACCATTTGTATTTTCGTCAAAAAATATTTCATTCGGACTTTGAGCATAAAAAATGACATAATCATCATCATCAAAATTTCCATTTCCATTTTGGTCAAAAATTTGCACCGCATTTTCGGCCAAATCATCTATTTTGTCATCACCTGCCAACTCTGGCAATAAACCATTTCCATTTCCAAATATTTTTAACTGATTAATTTTCGGATTTCCATCAATGCCCAAAGCCTCCAGAAGTGTTTTATCTACTTTATAAATACCGCTTTTTTGCAATCTAAATTTATAAAAATCGCCATCGCTCAACACAGAATTAGTAGTATAGCTTCTATTTGTTTTATAATTATTTGAAACACTTGGCTTTACGCTTATTTCCAAATCGAAATGTGTTAAAACTTCATATGCTCCACTAAAAGAATTTTTGCGAATAGGAATAAAACTAATTAGAGCAAATGGTTTTTTCTTGTCATAGGCAATGCTAGTTTGTATAGCAATATTTTCGGCTACATATTCGTTTAATTGTGGCACATTGGGCATTTCGATAGCCTGAAATTGTCTATTTTTCAGTTTTACCTCTAATTTGCCAGCTACATTTAAAGCAACTTTTTTGCTATAAATGGGCAAAAAATGTTCATAGGCATTGAAATTGGCTGTAGAAAAACTTAGCGTTTCTACACTTTGATTTTCGCTTGTTGGTAGCACAATTGGTTTGTCATTCCATTGCAGTTGTTCGGAAATCCTCATTTCGTTTTGAGCAAAAACCGATAACTGAAATAGGCTAAATAAGCAGAAAAAAAATATTTTATAAAACATAACTATAAGGTTTTTAGAAATAATTGTCGTTTTTTTTAGAAAAAAAGCACTTATTAGAGTGAAAAAATAAGCTACTAACAAAAATGAATACTTATAAAATATGCAAAACTTATTAACTTTGCAGCACAAAATCTGTTAGCGAGCCGACTAAAACGCTATATTTTCTTTGCTAAAGATGTTTGAAAATAGCGTTTAGTTGCATCATTTTTTAGTTAGAAATGTTAAGAAACTGTTTAAATTTTATCTTTTGGCTCAAAAAAACTAACTATTCAGCTACAAAAACAATATTTAAACAAGCTCAAAAAATAAGTATGGCTTAATTACAAAAGACATTTGTGCTACTTTTTTTAGATACCCAATTTCTTGAACGCATAGCATGTCTAAAAAACAAAAACACCTAAAAAACGCCAAAAACCTAAAAACTTTACCTATTTAACGAATAATAAATCAATGAAAATTCAGTATTTTTTTATTGTATGTCTTTTGATAAGCAGTTTTGCAACACAAAAAGTGGTGGCACAAGATGCCGAATTTAGCCAATTTTATGCTGCACCATCTTATCTCAATCCTGCTATGATAGGATTTTCGGTAGAGCCGAGAGTGGTCGTCAATTATAGGCATCAATATGCTTCTTTCGACAATGCCTATTTGACTTTTGCGGCTGCCTACGACCAGCATTTCGACAAATATAACAGCAGTTTTGGCATGTCTATTTTGGCAGACCGAAACGGACAAGGTATTTACAACACCTATTCGCTCAATGCTTTGTATGCCTATCAGTTGCAGTTGAGCCGAACACTTTCTATGAAAGTAGGTTTGCAAGCTGGCTATTATCAGCAAGGCATTGCATGGGATAAAGTCGTTTTTGGCGATATGATAGACCCGCTCACAGGGGCAGTAAGTGGCACAACGACAGAAGATGTGCCAGAGCAAAGCACTATACATCGATTAGACTTAGCTGGTGGTTTGGTGGCTTATACGCCTACTTTTTATATCGGTGCATCATTTAAACACATCACTCGACAAAATGTTTCATTCACAGAACTCAACGATTTGGACAATCGCCTAGGCATTCGCAGCGTTTTTCATGTAGGTAAGGTATATTATTTTGGCAAATCCAAAGACCCACGAGGTGGTCATTCGTTGTATGCAAGTCCAAACTTTTTGTTTATCAATCAAGGTCGATTTTTTCAATTCAACGGTGGTATTTATGTAGGCAAAGGTGCATTGTTTAGTGGCTTTTGGTTTCGGCATACCGTCGGCAATTCTGATGCTTTAATATTTTTGTTGGGTGTAAAAGCAGGCGTTACACGCATTGCATATAGCTACGATTTCAACCTTACGCCTATTGGCACAAATGCTGGCTCGCATGAGCTTTCTTTAATTATTGATTGGGGACAAACAGACTATGCCAAAAACAAAGCGAAACGAAAACAGAGCGGTCAGTGTCCAGAGATTTTTTAGAAATGCAGCAAATGTTATCATATTATTTTTTCATACATTTTCATTTTCATTACAATATCTCAAAACGAAATGTCGTTATGTAACTCGAATGGATAGCAAGGAACTTAATCTTATAGCAACGAAAAAAAAGACATCAAGGTTGCTTAATAGCCACAAAAATAATAAAACGAATTGTCGTTTGAATGTTAAGTAATTTAGAAATTTTGCTGTTGCTAAAAAAAAAGCAAAAAAAGAACTATATTTGTATGCTATTTTCCTGAAAGAATGCAAAAATATCTAGCATAAAGCTTGTTATGTCATTTTTTTATCAGTTTATGCTCATTTTCCATATTTATCAGATACTTTTTAAAGCTAAAAAGTATGTATCAAGATAAAAAATGAAAACTAACTCTCAATTTATGAAAGAGTAAAGTAGCATTACAACAAACAAATTAAGAGGCTATTACAATCTAAATAGTCTCTAAGAAATAGAAACTAACTTTTTTAAAATCGAATAAATTGCAGCAAGGATGAAAAACTTGGTAAAAACTTCTTGGCAATTCGCTTTAATGACTCTGCTGGTAGCTACAGTATTGACTTCTTGCAACAAGAAAAGTCAAACTTCAACTGCTACGGGCTGGAATTATAATGACCCTGAATGGGGCGGATTTGAAGTAGCTGAAGAAACAGAACAAAAAACAGGACCTGGTTTGGTTTTGGTACCGGGCGGTACTTTTACGATGGGTAGTGTAGAACAAGATGTAACTTACGATTACAATAATGTTGCACGTCGTGTAACAGTTTCTTCTTTTTATATGGATGAAACAGAAGTAACAAACGTACATTATCGTGATTATCTTTTCTGGATGGAAAAAGTATTTGGTGAAACCTATCCCGAATTAGTACATGGTCAATATCCAGACACACTTGTTTGGCATGAAGAATTGAGCTATAATGACCCATTTGTAAACTATTATTTCCGTCATCCAGCTTACAATGATTATCCTGTTGTAGGTGTAAATTGGTTGCAAGCAAATGAATATTGCAAGTGGCGTTCAGACCGTGTAAATGAAATGGTATTGGTAAGTGATGGTTATATCGAACTTGACCAACAACAATATGCTGAAAATAACTTCAACACAGAAGCTTATTTATTGGGACAATATGAAGCCGTAGAGAAAAAAGGTAAGAAAAACCTTGACCCTAATGGTGCTGAAACTCGTCGTCTTCGTTTTGATGATGGAATTTTGTTGCCAGATTATCGTTTGCCTACCGAAGCAGAATGGGAATATGCCGCTCTTGCAATTGTTAGTAATGGTGATGAAGAACGTTTTACTGACCGTAAAATTTATCCGTGGGAAGGCAGCTCTTTGCGTTTTGAAAAACATGGTAAGTGGCACGGTGATATGATGGCCAACTACAAAAGAGGTCGTGGTGACTATGCTGGTATCGCTGGTAATTTGAATGATAATGCGGAAGTAACTGCTCCTGTGGGTACTTATATGCCAAACGAATTTGGCTTATACAACATGGCTGGCAATGTGAGTGAGTGGGTATTAGATGTATATCGCCCAATGACAAGTACAGATGCTGAAGACTTTAACCCATTTCGTGGGCAGGTTTTCAAAACGATGGAAAAAGATGAAGAAGGAAATATCGCTCCTAAAGATAGCTTAGGTCGTATCTCTCGTCGTCTTTTGACAGAAGACGAAATCGGTAATCGTAAGAATTTCCGCAAAGCTTACTCTGTAAATTATCGTGATGGTGATGAAGACCATATCGAATATGATACAGATGCAACAACCTTGATTAGCGACAAGTTGCGTGTTATCAAAGGTGGTTCTTGGCAAGATTTGGCATACTATTTATCTCCAGGAACTCGTCGTAGTATGAATGAAGAAGATGCTGCTGCCAACTTAGGTTTCCGTTGTGCGATGATTCGTTTGGGAAGCCCTGATGGTCAAAAAATCAAAACGAAAAGAAAAAAGAAATATTAATTTTTAATTTAAATTCATATTTTTTAAATGAAAGCTTCAATTGTAGTACATTTGTTACTATAATTGAAGCTTTTTTTATTGGTCAAAAAAAATGAAATGATACACATTTTACTATTAGGAAAAACAAAAGAAATAGCAGAACTGCAAGCTAAATTGGCAAATATTGCTGATATAAAAATAGCTGTAAATGAGCAGATTAGTTCAAATTATCAATTTATTATCGATGCAGATTTTGAAGACAATTCGCAAAGGCTAGAAGAATATGCCTTACTCGAAAATGCTGTTGTGATGCTCTCTACTGTTAGGAAACAGCTTGCAGAAACTGTGGCCAAAGGAAATATAAAGGGTTTGAAATGTTGTCTTGTGGGTTTCAATGCTTTGCCTACTTTCATCAATCGGCCTTTGTGGGAAATTTCGCTTTTTCGGCCTAGCGACTTGCCTGTTTTAGACCAACTTTTAGGCAAACTAAGCTTACCTTACAAGGTAGTAGCCGACCGAGTAGGTATGGTAACACCTCGTATTGTCTGTATGATTATCAATGAAGCTTTTTATGCTTTGCAAGAAAATATAGCGAGTCGTGAAGCTATCGACAAGGCTATGAAATTAGGAACTCGCCACCCTTATGGCCCTTTTGAATGGACTGAAAAAATAGGTGTCGAAAATGTATATCTTTGTCTTGCAGCCATTTATGAAGATACGAAAGATGAATGTTTTAAAATATGTCCTGCTTTGAAAACGGCTTATTGGCAGACGAAAAATGTAGCTTTGCAATAATTTTTTTGAGAAAAACAAAAAGTAGCTATAATAAATATATGTCTCAAAAAAACTAAACTGCTTCCAAAAAAAAAACGGTTTCAAACAACCTAAAAGTCATTCGAAACCGCAACAATAATTCTTTAAGCACTAATATAGTCTGTTTGAGTTGCTAATACACTGAAAATGAACGTGTTAGCTTCCTTAAATGGACAATTTTTCCTACCAAAAAATGTTTTTTTCTTAAACCAAGAATAGCTGAATTTTTTAGATATTATTAGCATCAGCTTTAGCAATAGCCTTATAAATCACATCTTGTATTTTGGTACGAGTGTTTTGTTTGATGAGTTTATAATTTCTCATACTCGGATAGGTTCTATTGCTCAAAAAAACATAGACCAAATCATGTTTTGGATCTACCCATGTGCAAGTACCCGTGAAACCTGTATGCCCAAAAGTTTCGCTAGACGCAAAGTCGCTTGCAGGATTTTTGTAGCGAGGGTTAGCCTCTGGCTTGTCGAAGCCCAAAGCTCTGCGACTGCTTTTTTTTTGGTAAGCAGTAAATTTTTTGATAGTGTTTTCGCTAAAATAATAGCGGCCGCCATACTGACCACCATTTAAAAGCATTTGCATGACTACACCCAAATCATTGGCATTGCTGAAAACACCTGCATGGCCAGCTACTCCGCCCATCATAGCAGCTCCCATATCATGCACATGTCCGTGTACGACTTGCTTTCGCCATTTTGTGTCATTTTCGCTAGGCGTGATGCTATAAGTGCTAAAACGCTCTGTTGGTTTGAAACATAAAGTGCTTAGTCCCAACGGTTTATAATAGCGGTCTTCCAAATATTCGTTTAAAGGCTTATTGGCATATTTTTCTTCCAAAATTTTTTTGAACAGGTAATAGCCCAAATCGCTATACTTATATTGGCCTACATTTGGCAAAGGCGAGTCATAAATCGTTTGCCACATTTTTTGCTGATAAGCTGCATCCATATACATATTTTTGGCCACAGGCACAGAAAATTGTTCGTTGCAAGCAGCATTATAGGTCTTTTTGTAAATGCTATATGCCATTGTCGGTTCATAAAATGGTATCCAAGAACGCAAACCTGCTTCATGCACCATAATATCGCTCAATATTAAGTTTTTTTTATTGCTGCTGCTCGTTTCTGGCAAATGTTTGCTCAGTCTATCTGACAATTGCAAACGCCCCACTTCATACATTTCCATGATGCCGAGCATACTAGCCGAAATTTTGGTTACAGAAGCCAAATCGTATAAGTCGCTATTTTTTACCGAAATGCCTCTGCCATAAGTATGATGTCCATATGATTTTTCAAAAATAACTTTGCCATTTTTCGCTATAAAAACCTGGCAACCTGGTGTTGCTTTTCCACTAATGGCTTCTTTTACGATAGCATCAATAGGCAGTAAATCTTTAGAATTGATGCCTACATCTTCTGGCACAGTATATTTGAAACGCATACTGCCATAAGTCGTTTCGCCTTGATTGAAGCGGTAATTTGGCGAAGCCGTAACAGGTAATTTTCCTTTTGCTGGAATGCCACCAAATAGCAATTGTGCCGAAAAGCTTTGTGTCGTGTAGTTTTCTTCATAAGCCATCAGCACGGTGCGGCTATTGTCAAAATGTTTCAAGCTATAAGGACTTCCAAAAACAACAACTGTTACATTTGTCACTTCTTCCAATCGCTTAATCAAATCTAAAGCAGCTTTGCTAATGCCATAATTTTTCTTGCGATTTTTGCTCATTTTGTGTAAGCTAACCACAACGTGAGATTTATTTTTTAAAGCTTCAAACTTGCTGTTGTAAGACGATTGACTATCAGAATATCGCAAACTATGGTGGCTTATTGGAGCGTATTTTCCCAAAACAGATTGAAAAGTAGTGAGCGTATTTGCACCAAGAGCCAAAGAACCAAATTGTTTTTTATCTAATTCTTTGAATGGAATTTGTTTATAATCGTCACGAGCCAGCGTCAAAGCTTTTTCGTAGAGTTGTTGTATGAGCAGTTGGCCTTCTTTTGTGTTTAAGTCTTTGTCCAAATTGTTGAGCGAAAGTGGTTGCCATTTGTCTAAACCTACTCTATATTTGGCACGCAAAATTTTGCGTACTCTATTGTCTATTTCCTCTTGCGTAATGTCTCCATTTTTAATAGCTTTTTTGATTTCGATAACTCCTTGCCCAACGTTTTCTGGAAAAAGCAATACATCATTTCCAGCCAAAAGAGCTTTTACATCTACAATGCCCGGAGGAAAATGACTGCTTACGCCTTTCATATTCAAAGCGTCAGTAAAAACTAAGCCTTTATATTGCATTTCGTTTTTGAGCAAATCTGTTACCACTTTTTTTGATAAAGTGGTCGGCATACTTGTCGTTTTGCCTGCTTTAATCGGTGTGTCGTCTAGTGCAGGAATAGAAAGATGTGCTACCATCATACCGCCAACGCCTTGCTTTATCATTTCTTGAAATGGATAAAATTCATTGTTTCGCAAATGGTTGATGTCGTGTTTGATGACAGGCAAAGAGTAGTGAGAATCCGAGTCGGTGTCGCCATGGCCAGGAAAATGTTTTCCACAAGCCAATACGCCATTCATTTCCATGCCACGCATATATTCAATGCCTTTTTTCGCTACATTATACTTGTCTTCGCCAAAAGAACGGTCATTGATAACAGGATTGTTTGGATTGTTGTTTACATCAATTACAGGAGCAAAATTGATATGAACACCCACACGCTTGCACTGTCTCGCCACTTCGCTACCCATTTTATAAATCAATCTATCGTCTTGAATAGCACCGAGTGTCAATTGTTTCGGAAAACGCTGCGTTTGTTTCAATCGCATACTCAAACCCCATTCGCCATCAATGGCAATCATGAGCGGCGTTTTGCTAGTTTTCTGAAAAGCATTAATCATTTGAGCTTGCTTCAAAGGCGTGCCTTGAAAAAAGATAAGCCCACCGATATGATGCTGTTTTATCAAACTATTGATATAAGTTTGATGTGCATAATCTCTATTAGAATAAGCAGCAACCATAAAAAGCTGTCCGATACGTTCTTCCACACTCATTTTGCTCAACGTATTTTCTACCCAATTGAGTTGATTAGCTGGATAGTTTTGACGCAAACTTGCCGTATTTGCAGAAGGCAATGGACTTTGCGAATTGACGGAAGTAAGACACAGCATAAAAAGCGTTGTTAAGGCTAATACAATTGGTTTCGTTATTGTGGGCATTGTGCTTTGCATGAATAAGGCGATATATAATGTTAAGAAATGAGCTATTCGTGATATTATTTTTTGAAAAAGCAAAAAGACTTTGTAGCACTGTTGGCTAAAAAATGTCTTTTTTGATTTATACTTCAGCTTTTTTAACTCAAAAGCTTACACCTAAATAATTACCACTTTTTTTGCCAAAAATAAAGGTTGTTTCTCTAAAATTGACATTTTTTTATAATGCAAGTCACTATAAAAAAAAAATGTTAGATAAATATGAACAAAGTATGATTTTTTGTTGAAAAAAAGAAATTTTTAGCTTTCAAGCTTGATTGTTTTGAATAGGGCAAAAATCGTGCTAAACTTACTAAATGTAAGAGTTACAATGTTTTTTATATTAGAAAAAAAAGAAAGTTTGCACAAAAAAATTAAATTTCAAATACTGCTTTTTACTTTAGCAATAATCCATGAACTACTGATGAATATGATGCTAAAAACAGCAGAAAGTTAAAGTCTATTTTCTGTTTCTGACTTATTTTTTTTGTTTGTTGTGCAAGTTTGAGGAGGTTTTTATAGTGTCTTTTTTAGCCAAATAATAGCACTTGAATAGTTTTTAAATAGTTGTTCATAAGTTTTCTAGCATTCACTTTTTTAATATTAAAACTTCGATGCTCTTATTAGTGTTATCACCAATCAAGTTATGAGCGATAACATGATATTATTAGCTAATTGGAAAGTATTGTTGATTGATGATAACACCAAACAACGGCTAGTGTCGTCGTTTTTGAAAATTGAGGTGTTAGCTTCAATGAAATACTGAAAAATTTCTTAATACAAATATACCGAAAAAACTTTAGAAAAGCAATAAGAAACAAAACACTTTTCAAACAAAAAAGGCACAATTCATATAAAAATGAATTGTGCCTTTTTTGTTTAAGAGACTATTTAGGATTTGATACTTTTTTAAGCCAAAGAGCAGGGTTTAAACAGCTTCGACAAAATGTATCTTTATTCTTCTGTATTTTTCGAGTTTCTTTTACGCCAATTTGGTCGGCGATGTTGTCGTCTATTAGTAGCGGTAGTTCGAGTATCAAGGCTTTCAATTCTTGATTTTACTCTTCGTCTAGGCGTTTTTGGTTTTGGCTGAGGCTTTTTCACTTCTACTACTGTTCCGTCATCTACAAAAGGATGTTCGGCTATTATTTCAATTTTTTGCTTTATCAATCTTTGAATGCTACGCAAATAAGCACGCTCTTCGCCATTGCAAAACGATAGAGCAATACCACTTGCTCCTGCTCTTCCTGTGCGGCCGATGCGATGCACATAAGTTTCAGGCACATTAGGCAAATCATAATTTACGACATGCGACAACTCATCTACATCAATACCTCTTGCTGCAATATCAGTAGCGACAAGCACATTAATCAAGCCAGCCTTAAAATTGTTTAAAGCACGTTGGCGAGCCACTTGCGACTTATTGCCATGAATAGCTGCTGCTTTGATATTTGCCTTTTCGAGCAAGCGAACAATTTTATTTGCACCGTGTTTGGTACGAGAAAAAACCAACATGGAGTGAATAGATTCGTCTTGCAACAAATGAATCAATAGTTTTATTTTTTGTGGTTTTCTCACAAAATAAACAGCTTGTTCTACTCTTTCGGCTGTTGTTTGCTCTGGTTTTACGGTTACTTTCTCTGGCTTACCGAGTATCTGACGAGACAATTTGACGATATTTGGCGGCATAGTAGCCGAAAAAAACAAAGATTGTCGTTTGGTTGGTAGCTTCGCAATTATTTTTTTTATGTCATGTATAAAACCCATGTCTAGCATTTGGTCGGCTTCGTCTAGCACAAAATATTCGATGTCTCGAAGCGTAATAAAACCTTGCCCAATCAAATCTAATAAACGGCCTGGAGTAGCTACCAATATATCAACGCCTCGACGAAGTGCTGCTACTTGTTTGCCTTGTTTTACACCGCCAAAAATAACTGTATTTCTAATGCCTGTATATCTACCATAAGCCGAAAAGCTTTCTCCAATTTGTATAGCGAGTTCTCGGGTTGGTGTAACGATAAGTGCTTTAACTTTTCGAAAACGAGCTTTTGGGTCTCTATTTTTGTATATCAATTGTAAGATAGGAATGCCAAAAGCAGCCGTTTTGCCTGTGCCTGTTTGAGCACAACCGAGCAAATCTTTTCCTTGCAATAAAATGGGAATGGATTGTTCTTGAATAGGAGTAGGGTGAGTATAGCCTTCTGCTTTGAGGGCTTTTAGGATAGGTTCAACAAGTTCTAAATCTTTGAAAGTCATATTTTTATATCTGTAAGTGTCAAGCACTAATTGTAAGCATATTAATTCCTAACACATCAAAATCTATAACGTTTCCAAAAGTGTTGGCTTCAATTTAAGTGCCTAAAAACGACAAAGGTAACTTAATTGTTTGACTATTTTTGTTTTTAAGCTCAAAAGGTCTATCAAAAGTCTAAAAAAAATAATTTATAGTTTTCTATAACTGTTTAGCTATAATATTTTTGGCTAAAAAGAAATAACATATGAAACATTTTATCTAACGATATTTTTTTTTAATCTTTCTTAAAAAAAGAAATTTATTTCTATTATTTTTGCAATTCTCATTCAAAAGCAGCACTATTCAAACTCAAAAAGAGCTGCCTATAAATAAAAAAATAATGCTTTTTTATAGCTTAAAAAAGCATTAACATTTTTTAACTAATCTTTTAGTTGTTCATAAGTCGTTGATTATCAGGCATTTATGAGTAAATGTTTGTTTTGCGAAAAATAAAACTAAATTTTTAGTTGAAAAATTGGAAATAATGTTTTACATTTGCAACAACGACAATAATTCTTTTTTTCAATTTTTTAAAATAAGCAATAATGAAAAAGCTTTTTAATGTATTAATGGTAGGTTTAGTATTGAGTTTCACAGTAGCTTGTAATCAGTCTGGTGCTGACGAAGCTGGCGACAACACAGCAAGCACGCCAACACCTCCTGCAAAAGAAGTTACAAAAACACCTACTACTCCAGGTAATGATGCTACGGCAGCAGATCCTAATGTACCTAAAACGACAATGGAATTTGCGGATATGACGCACGATTTCGGAACTATTGATGAAGGCGACAAAGTAGAACACATTTTCAAATTCAAAAACTCTGGTGACGAGCCGTTGATTATCAACAGTGCAAAAGGTTCATGTGGTTGTACAGTACCTGAATGGCCAAAAGAGCCAGTAGCTCCAGGTGGCGAAGGTGAAATCAAAGTTGTATTTAACAGTAAAGGCAAGAAAAACAAGCAAACTAAAACAGTTACTATCAATGCTAATACTGACCCAAATCCAACACGTTTGACTATCAAAGCACAAGTAACGCCTGCTGAGGGTGAGACTGCTAATGCTGCTGGCAAAAAAGACATCAAAATCAATGCTAAATAAGATTGTCTTTTTTAGGATAAGATTTTAACGACTTTATAAAATATAAAAGCAACTAAGCCGAAATGGTTTAGTTGCTTTTTTTTTGTTTTTGTGCAAAAAGTAGAATTGCTTTCATTCTTTTCTGCCGCTTATTTTTTAGATTAAACACTCAAGGTTTTAAAAACCTTGAGTGTTTCTTGTTTTATAGTTACTTTTGCTCTCTAAAAAACAAAATATTCCTTGAATAGAAAAATCGCAAAGCAATAATTTAATTTAATAATTTGTTTATATTTGTGCTTTCAAATATTCCTAGCAAATACTATTATCGAAAATGAAACAAGAGAAATCATTAATAAGAATTAGAGAGTTTTTAGCTCGTTTTAAATATGAAGTTAATATTGCGAATGCCAATGCTCAATTAGATATAAATATTGTAGCAGAAGATATACTTATTCCTGTTTTAAATATTGCCTACAACTGCGATTTAAAAAATGCAAATTCTAGCGAAGGCGATATGAAATTTCCTGCACTTGATTTGTTAGACAAAACAAATAGAATAGCTTTTCAAGTTACTTCTACAAGCACTATACGAAAGGTACGAAAAACATTAGAAGGCATTGTAAAAAATGCGTTTTATCAACAATTTGATAATTTCTACATATACATTATCACACAAAAACAAAAAAGCTATGACAAAACCATTTTAGCTACTGCAACGCAAAGTCATTTCACATTTACAGAAAAAAACGTGATAGACGAAAGAGATTTGTATGTAAAAATAGCTGCTTTACCACTTGATGACATCATTAAAGTAGAAGAAATTTTAGCTAAACAATTTTCTGATATTGTTAAAAGTGAAAACAACACGAATAAAAATTTAAGCGAAATTATACAACATATTCAGCTCGATTATGAAAATAAATATCTGGCTGACGAACTCAATGGCAGTTATGAAACTCGTGAAGCTTGGCAAAAAAAGAAAATGTTTTTTGAAAAACAATTGCCAATGATTACAGATATAAACCAACAGTTTAGTGCTTTTCAACAAATAGAAAAGATAAACGATAAAATAGCATTCTATAATGAGCAAATAACAACTTTGTTAAACCAAATTTCTAAATGATATGTTTTCAAAAGATGATGAAAAAGAGCTAAAAGGTTTATATGAACTTAAAGCAAAATGGCAGAAAAAACGTCGTAAGTTTTGTATGGCGGAAGTAGATGAATCAGATGTAAATAAATTGTTTAGTATCAAATCAAGTATTAAAAAAGTAAATTCAAAAATTGAGAAATGTGAGAAAAAAATAAAGCTTTTGGAAGCCAAAAAGCAAGAGAAAAAAGAGATTGAAACTACTTTGCCTATTAATGCTGAAAAGCCTAGCAACAACGATATTGGACAAGCTGCTACAATATTGAAACAGGAAAAAAGAAAGATAGGTTTTTTAACTTCTAAAGAAGATATAGCTGAAATGCTACATTTGGAAGATAAAATTGATGAACCGCTTAATTTTTTAGATGAAATTAACTTTATAGCACCGCAAAAAAAGCTTTTGTACTCTTCTGCTTTATTTGATAAAATATACACAAGTCAAAAGCTAAGTTCTAAAACGGTTACTCATATTCAAAATATACGAGAAAACTATGAAAAATATCAATATTACGATAGAAGTATTATTGTGAGTGCATTGTCTTTGAGCTTGATTAAGTTTAAGTTTGATGTAAAAAAAGCTAATTTATTGTTAGATTTTATTTCAGATGGAGAAGATAAAGTATGGCAACGTGCTTTGATTGGTTTGATGCTCGCTATTTTGACTAATAATAGAGCTTGGATAAGATATGATTTTTTTACAAAGCGACTCGAAAAGCTAAAAAATAATGATGAAATACAACAAGCTGTAAAAGCGATTGAATTTATACTAAGAAACCAATTGTATAAGTTCAACTCAATTTCTCCTAAACTATTTGAAAATGAGTTGTTTGAAGACCCACTTTATTGTTTTCTGCCTTTTTATGAAGACAATAAGATACTACAAGATGCTTTAGAGAATGCTGATAATGATTTTGATGTGGAGTATTTTCAAAGTTTTTTACAAAGAAACCCATTTTTAGCTTCTCATAAATATATGCTTTGCACAGCCTTATTTGAGGAAAAAACATTACAAAAAACAGAGTTAAATGAAAAACAAGCCTTAAAAAGAGCAAATAATTTTTCTCTAGCTCATTATTTTCACCCTTTTCAACATATCATAAGCGAATTTTTCTGCTTCTTTAGCTACTATCCTAAAAGAAATATAGATAATTTTTTTAAGAAACAGCTATTATTGGCAACATCTGATTTAAAGGAGTTTATACTTCATCAAAAAACACTTTTATTAATAGAAGCAAATACTGCTTATGATAAGGAAGAATATCGAAAAGCAAGAACAAAATATGCCGATTTATTGGAAATAGATAAGGAACATAAAGAAGCAAAATTGAAAATAGCAAGTTGTTATTTTAATATAGGAAATGATTATAAAGATAAAGGAGATGTAGATAATGCTATTATTTATTTTAATAATGCAATAATATGTAAGCCAGATTTACACGGGGCATTGGGTAACATGGGAAATACTTATTTGCGTAAAAAAGAGTATGATAAAGCCATTTCTTATTTTCAAAAAGTCATTGATATTAAACCAAATGATTACAAAGCATGGAGCAACATGGGAACTGCTTATAATGATAAACAAGAATATGATAAAGCCATTAAACATATTCAAAAAGCCATAGATATTAAACCAGATTTTTCCAATTCATGGTATAATATGGGGAACACTTATATTGATAAACAAGAATATGATAAAGCCATTAAATATTTTCAAGAAGCCATAAATATTAAACCAGATTTTTACGAAACATGGCATAATATGGGAATTGCTTATTTACATAAAAAAGATTACAACGAAGCCATTAAACATTTTCAAAAAGCCATTTCATTTGAGGAAAATGAAAAGTCTAATATCATATTAGGTCACATTTGTTTAATTCAAAAAGAACAGGGAGCATTAAATTATTATCAAAAAAGTCTAGCAGCTTATCAAGATAAAAACGCATTTTTTGAAATGATGTTAACTAGTTTTAGGCAATTAAAATTAACAGAACATGGTATTAGCGAAGAGTATTTTATGAATTTCTTAGCAGAACACTTTAAAGATTTTCAAACTTTTCTAGAAAAAAAACAAGATAGTCCAGAAACTACTTAATGTAAATTGGAATTATAGTCTCTAAAAAAAATTCCCCTCTTTTTGTCACTGCGAGGCACGAAGCAGCCCAAAACAAAAAGCGTCAGATATGAAGTTAAACGACATTTCGTCGGCTTCGGCTTATGATTAGATTGCTTCGCAAGCTCGCAAAGACAAAAAAGGAGAGAAAATTCTAGCCTTTTTTGCTACTACGAGATACGAAATATAAAAAAAGATGATAGGCACGAAGCAGTCCAAAACAAAAAGCGTCAGACATGAAGTTAAACGACATTTCATCGGCTTCGGCTTATGATTAGATTGCTTCGCAAGCTCGCAAAGACAAAAAGGGGAGAAAATTCTAGCCTTTTTTGCTACTGCGAGATACAAAGCATAAAAAAAGGTGGTAGGCACGAAGCAGTCCATAACGAAAAGCAGCAAACATACAGTTAAACAACATTTCGTCGGCTTCGGCTTATGATTAGATTGCTTCGCAAGCTCGCAAAGACAAAAAAGGAGAGAAAATTCTAGCCTTTTTTGCTACTGCGAGATACAAAGTATAAAAAAGGTGATAGGCACTTTAGAAGTACCTACCACCTAGATTTGTCGTTTTTTGAAAGAAAAAAATAATTTTGAAATTTGGGAGGTGGCAGGCATTTTCAAAATGCCTACCACCTGTTTTCTTATTACTATTAAAAAAACACTTCCCTCTAATACCGAATCACATCAATCCCTTGTCGGCTCACATTCGGCAAATACCAATTAAAATCCTCCACTGTTACTTGGCCGTCCATATTCACATCGCCATCTTCATAGCCATTTACCGCAGAAGCCTCCGCAATATAAGCATTGAAATCTGCATAAGTAAACACGCCATTGCTATCGAAATCTCCTGCCAACTGTGCGAAAACACCTGCTTCGATTTCCGTCATTTGATTTTCGCCATACGCTTGCGTTGTGGCAGTCGTAAAGTCATAAGCCGTAGCATTTGGCAAACTTACAGGCGTAGCACTAGCAGTCGCCAAGTGATTTCGTGTGCGAATCACCAAATAATAAGGCATATTTGCAGTTAAATTTCTAAAATTGATGCCATCTGTTGTGCCATTTACATCAACGATGTGGCCATCTTTCAATAAAAATCCTGCACGAGTTTCTATCAATTCGGCAGTTGTTGCATGGCGAGCTTCCACCAAAATCCAATCTACTACATCTGTCGAAATATCTGAAATACCGTTCACACCTTCATTGCCATCATAAAACCACGGCGAGCGGTTGAAAGGCTGTGAAAGCGGCAACCAATTATTGTTTCGCAAATCGGTGTGCATTTCGTTGGTTTCGGCATTATAGGCTGCTTCCAAAAAGATTTTCGCTTTTGCCGTAATACTACAATTTTCAATCGCAATCGTTTTAGTGGCCGTTTTTGAGCAAGAATCATCACCCAAATTGTAAGTAATCGCTATATCACCACTCAGAGCATCTGGACTAAACATATTGTTTGTGACACCTTCGCCACTCCATATTCCTCCGCTTGTCGCATTCGGATGCAAAAATTCATTCAAATCAATAGCGTCTGCCGTATCGCAAATGTTGGCTGGCAAATCGAAAGCTGCCACTACTGCCGAAGGTGCTTTTGTTTTCGTAAAATTATCGACAATATTATTGTTCACATCAATAGCCGTCACTTCCAAAGTGCTGCCTGTCACATCGACAATCAAATAGTGATGTATATAATTTTCTACTGTAATGTGCGACCAATCATTTCGCTTAGAATCTAAGTTTCCGCCGCCGCCGCCAGACGTAACGTAATAAATGCCATTTTTCTGCCCACGCTCATAGCCGTGCATGTGTCCGTTAAACACAAAATCGACATCATACTGCTCAAACAAAGGCACAAGCGTATTTCTTTGAGCATCTTCGCCATCATATTGATTAAAAAACCAACTTATATCCCAACCATTACAGTAAGGTGGCTGATGATAATAAATAAATACCCAATCTGTTGTGCGACATTCCAATTCAGCCACCAACCATTCATATTGTGCCGAACCGATGGCATAATCTTCTTCAAAATTAACATGCAAACAAATAGCTTTTACATTTGCATACTCAAAAGAATAATACTCTTCCGTTCCAGCAGGATTGTTTGTCGGCTGATAAAAATCTGCTAAAAACTGTTGAGCTGTACCATTGTCAAATGGATAGCCATACAAATCGTGATTTCCGATAGCAGGATAAAAACAGTAGTTTGGCAAAATATCTTGATAAACATCAAAATAGATATTGTCGTATTCCGTACCGTTTCCCTGCGACACATCGCCACACACAATTCCAAAATCGAAACCGTTATTATTGGCTTCATTCAAAAGCAAATCACGCACTACATACTGATTATTGTTCGCTACGCCACAGTCGCCAAACACCAACATATTGGCATCTTTTTCGGTATCTGGTTTTGCAGTATAAAAATGTTCCGCTTCGCTAAGAGCGTTTCCATTGGCATCAAAAATCTGATAAAAATATTGAGTATAAGGTGCTAAACCCATAATATCGACACCGTGTTCAGTGCTTGCAGGCGAAGCAATAGAATTGGTCAGCATATTTGGCGTATCGCCATATCGCAACTCAAAAGCCTGACTAGAAGAAGAACGCCAAGCTACTAAAACAGAAGAAGTAGTGAGTTTTTGCAAATAAGGCTGTCGGCTGATTTGTGCCGAAATATCTGGCAAAGCTACAATGCCTTGCAGAAAGCAAAGTATTGCAAAAAAGAGGGCGAAATGTTTTGTAAAAATCTTTTTTTTCATTTTGTCTTGTAAATGTTTGTAATGATTTTAATGTTAAGTGATAATCATATTTGTTTTGTGAATGCGTGAAATATACAAACAAAAAAGATGAGTCGTAGCACATCAATTGTAGCATTATTGACATTTTTGCTTTCCTTTTTTCTAAAAATGCAACGACCAAAGCCTCATTTTTCAGCATTCTAGCACTCGCTATTTTTGCAAACAAAACACATTTTTAAATAAAAAATAATTTCTACCTTTTTTATTATCATTTTCACAAAAAAAAGCTTCAAAAAAGGAATGTTTTTAGCGAAATTAAAAACTTTAGCGAAAATTCGCTGGTTTGTGAAAATTCGCTTGCGAAATACAATTCGCTGACTTATATTTGCAACATAAGTGCCAAGCACTATTTAATAAACGGACGGTTTGAGCTAACGTATTGATATTCCATGTGTTAGTTTTCGCAATTTGTAGAATAAATCTGTCCGATTACTTACTCAAAAGAAAAAGCAAATATAACAACCAAATGATAACAGATACTTTAATTGAAGGCTTAGACATACAAGCAGCTATTACACCACAATATGCAGAAATATTAACTCCTGAAGCTTTGGAATTTGTCGTCAAATTGCACAGAAAATTTAATGAGCGTCGTTTAGAAATTTTGAAAAATCGACAAGAACGACAAACTCGTTTAGATGCTGGCGAAATGCCTAGCTTTTTGGAAGCAACCAAAAATATTAGAGAAAGTGAATGGAAAGTAGCTGATTTGCCTGCCGATTTGCTCGATAGAAGAGTGGAGATTACGGGGCCTGTCGATAGAAAAATGATTATCAATGCACTCAATTCTGGTGCAAATGTTTTCATGGCAGACTTTGAAGATTCTAACTCGCCAAAATGGAGCAACAATATTGAAGGACATATCAATTTGCGTGATGCCATCAACGGCACGATTGAGTTTGTTCACCCAACCAAAAACAAAACTTACAAACTAAACGAAACCGTTGCGACTTTGATGGTGCGTCCTCGTGGCTGGCACTTGAGCGAAAAGCACGTTTTCATTGATGGAAAAATGGCTTCTGGCTCGTTGTTCGATTTCGGTTTATACTTTTTTCACAATGCAAAAACCTTGTTGGCAAATGGTTCTGGCCCTTATTTTTATTTGCCAAAACTAGAAAGCCATCTCGAAGCACGTCTTTGGAATGATGTATTTGTGTTTGCTCAAGACGAATTGGGCGTACCGCAAAAAAGCATCAAAGCGACCGTTTTGGTAGAAACTATTTTGGCTGCTTTTGAGCTAAACGAAATTTTATTTGAACTAAAAAATCACTCTGCTGGCTTGAACTGTGGCCGTTGGGATTACATTTTTAGTTTCATCAAAAAACTAAAAAATCTACCAAATAGAATTGTTCCAAATCGTGGGCAAGTGGGTATGACAACGCCTTTTATGCGTGCTTATTCTTTGCTAGTGATTCAGACTTGTCACAAACGTGGCGTTCATGCAATGGGCGGTATGGCGGCTCAAATTCCGATTAAAAATGACGAAGCTGCCAACAAAATTGCTTTGGACAAAGTGCGTGCCGACAAAGAGCGTGAAGCGAAAGATGGACACGATGGTAGTTGGGTAGCACATCCTGCTTTGGTGCAAATCGGAAAAGAGCAGTTTGACAAATTTATGCCTGCCAAAAATCAGATTGAAAAGCTAAGAGAAGATGTAAATATCAGTGCCGAAGACTTGCTAGAAATGCCAAAAGGCACGATTACAGAAGCTGGTTTGCGTTTGAATATCAATGTCGGTATTTTATATATCGAATCTTGGTTGCGAGGCGTAGGTGCTGCTGCTATTTACAATTTGATGGAAGATGCTGCAACGGCAGAAATTTCGAGAACACAGGTTTGGCAATGGCTTCACAATGGCGTTTCATTAGAGGACGGCCGCAAAATTACAGTAGCATTGTACGAGACTTTGCGAGATGAAGAACTCATAAAAATCAAAAATCTTGTTGGTGAAGCTCGTTTTGAGAAAGGAAAATTTGAGTTAGCTACCAATTTATTTAATGATTTGGTATTGCAAAAAGAATATCAAGAATTTTTGACTTTGAGTGCCTACGAGCAAATTTAGTTTTAGCCTTTTCTGGAAAAAAAATAAAAACATTTACAAAAACAGTATTGCCGAAAAAAAGAATTATTGAGTAAGATTTTCAGCAAGCAGTTTCCGCAAAAGCTGCTTGCTAACTCCATCTTTTTTCTTAAACCATTAAGGCATGAAGAAGAGTTAAGATTTTAAAGCATCGTAGATGCGAAACGTTTGTAGATTAAATGCAATATTTTTTACAAAAACAATTTACAAAAAATAAAAACAATATAATACCATGAATAAGCAAGAAAGAATCAATAAAATAGTTACAGATTGGACAACAAACCCACGTTGGGAAGGTATCGAAAGACCATATACAGCAGAAGATGTCATCAAATTAAGAGGCTCTTTCGATATGGAATACACTTTGGCTACCAGAGGAGCAGAACGTTTGTGGAGCTTGTTGCAGACTGAAAACTGTGTGGCAGCTTTGGGTGCTTTGACAGGAAATCAAGCTGTTCAGCAAGTAGAAGCAGGTTTGAAAGCTATTTATTTGAGTGGTTGGCAGGTAGCTGCTGATGCAAATTTGGCTTGCAGTATGTACCCAGACCAAAGCTTATATCCTGTAAACAGCGTGCCAACTGTCATCAAAAGAATCAATAATGCTTTGATGCGTTCCGACCAAATTCAACATTTGCAAGGTAAGCGTGAAACGTATTATATGGCCCCTATCGTAGCTGATGCCGAAGCAGGTTTTGGCGGCAATTTGAATGCTTATGAGTTGATGAAATCTATGATTGAAGCAGGTGCTGCTGGCGTTCACTTTGAAGACCAACTTTCTTCTGCTAAAAAATGTGGACACTTGGGCGGCAAAGTTTTAGTACCTACAAAAGAAGCGATTGACAAATTGGTAGCAGCACGTTTGGCGGCAGATGTATGTGGCGTTCCTACGATTTTGGAAGCTCGAACAGATGCAAATGCAGCTACGCTTATCACTTCTGACATCGACCCACGAGATAGAAAATTTATTACAGGCGACCGCACACATGAAGGCTTTTTCAGAGTTAAAAATGGCTTGGAGTCTGCTATCGAGCGTGGATTATCTTATGCTCCTTATGCCGATTTGATTTGGTGCGAAACAGGCAAGCCAGACTTGGGCGAAGCTCGTGAGTTTGCAGAAGCTATTCATGCTAAATATCCAAACCAAATGCTGGCTTATAACTGCTCACCTTCTTTCAATTGGAGTGGCAATTTGGACAAAAAGACGATGTTGCATTTCAGAGAGAGTTTGGCAGAAATGGGCTACAAGTTCCAATTTATCACTTTGGCAGGTTTCCATGCACTCAACACGAGTATGTTTGAGTTGGCGAATGCTTACAAGCAAAAAGGTATGTTTGCTTACTCACAGTTGCAAGACAAAGAGTTTCGTTATGCTGATGAGTTAGGCTATAAAGCCGTGAAACACCAAGCATTTGTAGGTGCTGGCTATTTCGATACTATTCAAAATATCGTGACGGCAGGCAAAACTTCTACGGCTGCTTTGAGCGGTTCTACAGAAGAAGAGCAGTTTCACGCTTAAAAAATAAAAGCATTTTCAATACTGTTTAAATAGTATATCGGTGTTTCTAAAAAGTTTTTTTGAGTAATATATTAAAGCGGTTTTTCGAAAATTAATTTTTTTGAGAAACCGTTTTTATAATTATTCGACACTTATATTATTTACTATTTTTTTTCTGCTAAAACAGCTTTTATTTTTAGCTAAAAAAAACGTAATAAACTGTTCATTCATGGAAGCTAATGTCTTGATTAGCAATGCAAATGGAGTCTATTAATGATACTTGATACTTATTCAAAAAAAACAGCAACGTCTTCTAATGGCTTTCGTTTCAAATTTGGTACGCTAGCATTTTCGGCAGGATAACCTACTGGAATAAGCAAAAAAGGTCGTTCATTGGCTGGGCGTTCCAAGATTTTGGCTAAAAAATTCATTGGACTCGGCGTGTGTGTAAGGGCGACAAGGCCAGCTTCATGAATGGCAGCTAGTAGAAAACCTGTTGCCAAACCTACCGATTCATTGACATAATAATTTTTTTGCTTTTTGTGTCCGCTTATTTCATAAGCTCGCTTAAACACAATAATGAGCCAAGGAGCAATTTCTAAGAAAGGTTTATTCCAATCTGTTTCAAATACTTTTAACTCCTCTAGCCATTCCTCCGACATTCTGCCGTGATAATTTTCGTATTCTTCTTTTTCGGCAGCATTTCTAATTATTTTTTTCAAATAAGGACTACTTACTGCACAAAACGTCCACGGCTGTTTGTGAGCTCCCGAAGGTGCAGTAGAGGCTGTTTTAATGATATTTGCTATCACAGATTTTGGCACATCACGAGACGAAAACTCTCGCAAAGTACGGCGTTTGTCCATCATTTCAAAATAGGCTTGCGTGCGATTTTGCATATTTTCGGCATCATAAGTTATGCCTTCATATTTGATATTTAGCTGCATTTTTATTGATTTTTTAGTAATTGTTTAGCTGCGAATTTTTGAGATAAAAAAGCTCAATGTGAAGCGTTGCACTATAACATGAGCTTTTCTTAATCAATGCTTCTGACATTTTTTATAACAATTTTCAGTTGAATAAAAAAAAACGCCTTTTGGCAAGGGAAACATACTATTTTTCAGTTCAAAAAGCTATAAAATTTGCAACTATTGGCCACCTTTGATAAAAAAATGTCTAAATGTCAGAACTATTGACTTATAAAATCCACTTTTTATTTTCTTGTTTTTCGAAAACAAATTATCAATTAGTTCTTTTTAAGTAGTCGTTCAGAAGTTTTTGGGTATTTCAGTACAAGATAACACCTTGATTGTCAATGTGTTAGCCACTAAACGAATGCTTTATTAAATAGGTGCTGTGTTATACGAGTACTTGGTACTCAATTGCAAAGATATAGTAAGTTTCTAAACTATCAGGTGGAAGAACGAATTTTGACATAAAAAAATATTTTCGAAAAAAGGAGCAAATGTTGTCAATCAAAATTCATACCTTATCTTTAGGCATTTTGCTAATGCTGAACACTATTTGTGTAAATGGTCGATTCGTTGCTAACGAATTGAAAATCAGCGTGTTAGCTTCGACGAGATATATCATTATTTTTGTCTGACGATTCCATTTCCTAACCTCACAGAAATTGTGTATCTTTCCTTTTGGGTTAAAAAAAACTTATAAATTTATGTTTCTTGCAGAGCCAAATTTAAGGGTATTGGTCTCTTTGAAAGCATCATGCAAAGTTTTTTTGTGATTGTTTTCAAAAAAAAAATAACAAATAATTTTATTGTTTTAATGAGTTGTATTGATAAGCTGCATCTAAGCTAATAAAAAATGAAGTTATTACAAAAAAAGTAACCCCAAACCACCATTCCGCTATAAATAGGCAAGAACATTTTAGCAAAATAAAAAAATACTTATGCTCCAATACACGCAGCTATTCCGCCCACTCAATTTAGCTTTTATGGCTTTGATGATGTTGTTTTTGCGATACTTCCTTATCGCACCACTCTATCAATTGGCAGGTATCAGCCATTCGCTTACCGACCTTCAATTTATATTGCTCATTATTTCGGTGATAAGCATTGCGGCAGGTGGCTATCTCATCAACGATTATTTCGACCAACGCACCGACCAAATCAATAAGCCAGAAAAAGCCATTATTGGGCAAGCTATTTCGGCAAGCAAAGCCATACAAATCTATGGCGGACTTACGGCTTTAGGCATTTTGCTAGGCACATATTTAGCTTTTCAAGTAGGTAGTTTTCGACTTGTAAGCGTTCATATATTTTCGGCAGCTTTGCTATGGTTTTATAGTGCTTCTTTGCAGCGAAAACCACTTATTGGCAATCTTGCTGTTAGCTTGCTATTGAGTATTTCCGTTTTGACTGTTATCTTTTTCGATGCCGCTTTAGTTGTCGCACTAAAAGCACAGGCGAAAACATGGTTTTTAGGTTTCGTTTCGATGCTGGCAAACACGGAAATTCCGAATAATATTTGGGAAAATATCGACAATAGAGATGTAAAAGAATTTATTTTGCAATATGTAGGAGCTTATGCAGTTTTCGCTTTTTTGCTCAATTTGGTAAGAGAAATCGTGAAAGATATAGAAGACATTGATGGCGATAGACGAGCAAATTACAACACCTTTCCTATTTGGGCAGGCACGCCTTTTGCCAAACTTTTTGCGACAGCTTTTGTGTTATTTACTTTCAAATTATTGTTCGATTATCAGCTATCGCAATATCAGTTAGAGGATAAAATAACACCTATTTTGGTCTTAGTTTTCTTGCAAATTCCTTTGTTGTATCTTGCTTTTCGTCTATTTAGAGCCAAATTTAAAGAAGATTTTAAACATATCAGCAAGGCATTGAAAGTTGTGATGCTATTTGGCTTGCTATATTTGCCTTATTTCAGCAGTACGATTGCGGTAGAAGAAAATTCGCTAGGAAATATCGAGCTGCCAGAAGGTGTTTCTATTGATGATGTGCAGTTTATCAATTTTGATACACCACCAGAGGAAGCAGATACAACGGTTGCTTTTGACCCAATCGACACCATTACGACTATCATTGATGAAAATATTGAATTGAGCAAAGAAGACGATGGAAATATCAATATTCAATTGAATCCAGAATAGACATTGTCATTTAGAATACTAGCAAAGCGGCACATTAGTAGTTTCGAGTTACTGATGTGCCGCTTTTCAAGTGCTAAAACACTATTTTAGTATTCATTATTTTTTCGTATCACTTGACCATTTTTTTATATCACTTTGGCTATATTTTGCAAACTTTATCGCAAAACTAAAATCGCCAAAAATATTATTATTAACAGAGTCGGCAGGAAATGGTGCTATATGACTACACACATGGCAACTAAAGCAAGTGTTAGTTGTTTGCACATAACTTTCCATTGTAGTATTTGCGACAATACTTGCTCCACTCGTCATGGCAGAAACATTGAGTTGGCGAGGAGCTTCTTTGGGTGTTGTAAAGTCTGGCTGTAACTGTTTTGACCAAATAACATCTATCAATTCATAATATTGCCAAACAGAATTGGGATAAAAACCTTTAATAGCGGCTTGCATTTTGGCATTAATCGGTGCAGCATCAACTTGGTCAATAGGATTGGACTTAACAATTTGAATAGGCACAGGTTTAGCTTCACTCAAATAATATGGAGGCGAAGTGTTAGGCGTACAACTTACAGTAACAGTCGAATCTGCTACATTAATATTTTGAGCCTTACACTCACTATTATAAAAATTGTAGCCATAAGGCGGAGCAGCTTGTTTAATTTCGGACTCTTCGGGCGAATTGTCAATATGCTCAAAAGTGGACCACACCCATGTCGGTTGGTTGGTAGTTTTGTGCAAAATATTCATACCTACCAAAGCAACAGTAGTCGTACGCAAACTATCTGTTGTTGGGTCTAAGACAGTTGCAACCGATAGTTTATAACGATTCCATTGTTCCGACTCAGGATTTGGCACTTCCATCCAAGCTACTTTTAGCTCAATAGCACCTGTTGCTCCATTATAAACTCCTTTTGGAAAATTGAGCGGAATGCATGCCCGAGCTGAATCATGCTGTACTGCTGCGTTATAATAATGTCTTTCTGTCACAAAATCATAAAAATCTTTATTCAGCAAAATTTCATACCAAACGTTTGTTCCATTTTGAGCACCTAGCCAATTAGGGCCATTAAATGGTGCTGCTTCTTCAAAACCTAAATCTTTTTCTATATCTTTTAGCAAATTAGGTTTAGAAAATTTGCTGGTAAAACTTAGTAATTTTGTATTTTTTCTATCGACTGAAAGTTTTTGTTTTTTAAATTTTTCATTGTACTCATCAGAAATCAATGTACCCCAAGCAGGTGGTGCTACGCCTCCAGGTTGAAATAAAACATCTTTGGGTATATAAGTTTCCCACTGCACAAAAGATGTATCTCTTGGCTGACCAAAGCTATGGGTAGTATCAACAGGCCAATTTAAAGAAATAAATTCTTGCCATGAAAAACAATCGACTTGCGATTGATTGTTGAAACTTTGCAAATCTCCTGGTACTTGATTGTCAAAGTGAATTGGTATATTGTAAAGCGAACTTTGTGAATAACAATCACATTGGTTTACTGCTAGGCTTTCTAGTTTTTTATCTGATTTTTTTATATTTTGTGTGCAAGAAAATACAAATACAAAAGTGATAAATAACAGACCATTTATTTTTTTAGTTAGTTTCATTTTTTTTTATTAAAAAGTAAATGTTTACAATTCTTGTATTTTCATGATAATGGCTCAAATATTAGCATTATCCTTAAAAAAAAATATGTATCAAGCATTGTTTTGTTAATCCCTGATACATACCTTTAGAATTAAAAAAATAACTACTATTTCTTATCTTTTTTGTACTCTGCTGCGGCTATTTTTGCAGCTTTTGCTACTGCTTTTGCAGCCTTGGCAGCTTTTACTGCTGCTTTTGCGGCTACTTTTGCAGCTTTTGCAGCGGTTTTTGCGGCAGCAGCTACTTTTATTGCTGCTACTTCTCCTGTTTCTTCTGTTTCATATTCGGCAGTAGGCGTTGCCGCAATAACCTTCAAAAGAGCTGGTAATGCAAACCCTTTTTCTTGTCCTACATTTGTTACAAAAACGCTATATATTCCTGCAGGTGTATTTTCGCTTACTGTGACTGTAATGTATAGTGCGGTATTTTCGCTAGGTGTACTATTGCCTGGTACAGCATAATAAACATCTGTTTTTACGGCTGTTACAATAGCCGTAATGTTATCATTATCAAAACTTACAGTAGGATAAGTTGATGAGTCGCCCACAACAGCCGTACAAGTATCACAAGTAACAACCATAGTAGCATTATTTGTTCCTGTTTCTATTTTGATTGGAACATAAGTGCTATTGCTCAAAAGCGGTATTGGATAATTGACAGGATTGGCTACTTTATCATTATACATTGCCTCAAAATAATCTTTATAAAACAACTGCAAAGGTTGAGCAAAAGTATTTTCAGGCGTTGTTTCGCCTACTGCACCATAGCCACTTGGAGTAGTGCCTGTATATGCACTAGCTACAATTTGCATATGGAAAGTAGCTGCTACTTGTGACCCCCAATCAATGTTTTTACCCTCTATAGTTATATCACCTACTACATAATCTTTATCGTCAGGAACTTGAAATACAGCATGTAAAATAAAGTTTCCAGGAAGTGATGTGCCATCTTGCGTACTTAATGTGTCAGAACCACGCAAAACAGTCCAAAATGAAGCAGGGTCGGTATCATCAGGTGTTGCATAATTCGTGAAAACAGGTGTTTGTATATATAAACCTGGAGGGTCAGCGAGTGTTAGAACAAAACTGTTGGTTACGAAGTTATTTACACTTCCACCAATATTAGGGTCGCTATTTCTATCTTTCTGTCCATATTGAGCAAAGCAAAGAAGAGGATTGAACTGGCTAGACGGCCAAAAAGTAGTTCCATCAGGATTGTTGCGTTGTATGGTACTTGCAGTCGCCAAACCTATTTCGGTCTGAATAGTGTTGGGCGTACTCGTAAGGTGAATAGCTCCGCCAGTTGTTTCGTTTGATACAGTACCAGAGTTCCATTTATTGAGTGGATTATATACTGGCCCTCCCGTAATTGGGTTAGTTATACCTGTCACACTCAAATCTTCAAGCGTTATCTGTGGTTTTGAAAGTATGCTTCGATATAGCTCCAGTACTTTGCTAGGGTCAATTTCCCACAAACTATTCCAATATTCTGGATTTTCGCAAGTAAAATCAATACGAGTAATTTTTCCTGCTGCATTTCTCGTTACTGCCCACTCACAATATTCATCTTGCCAGCCACGAGGGCCATATGGATAATAAGGTACACTTTTCGACCCATCAGGTTGGCAAGGGTTATCCGAAATATCTGATGGCATCACACCTGTATCTGCCATTTTATTGATAGTATCTTGTGTTGCTGTTGGAAAATTAAATGCCAGTCTTCCTGGAAAAGCTCCCCATCTAATATCTGCTGCACTAGATGGAGGGTTATCTACAACTGGATTATAATAGTTGGTAGTAGATGGTGTATTTGTGGTGTTCCATCTATTGCTCAACATACCTTGCTGTATAAAACCATCTAGGTTTTCACTCCATAGTGCATTTAGTTGGTTTTGTTCATCACTACCTTGTCCAAAATCCTGTATAGCGGCAGGTGTTCTAAATTGAAATTTTGTAGTAGCTTTGCTTTTTAATAATTCGTTTTTTTTTGATTTCATTGTTTTATATTTAAATTATTCTATTCAGTTGGCTTTTAGGCTCTATTTTATTTTTTGAGCGGTAGCCAAGCTATATTTAGTTTATAATAAAAATGGTCTGTTATATTTAAGAGGCCACAACTATGTTATTTCCTTAAAAAAAAAGACTTTTAATAAAAACATTTGAAAAAAAACTTTTTTTTGAGCAAAAAAAATACAATTTAAACAACGACTAAGGAAGTGTAAGTAAAAGTCTTTTTTTTTACACTTTTTTTTGTTTATCTTTGTAACGGATTCAAAATATTTATTTCATTTTTAAAACAAATCTAAAATGAGAACCCTTTTAACATTTTTACTAGGCGTTGGTTTAGGCATTATTTTAGCTTTATTATATGCTCCACAAAGTGGCAAAAAAACACGCAAGAAATTGCAAAAACGTGCCAAAAAACTACAATTGGAAGTAGAAGCTCAAACAGAAAAAGGCTTTGAAACAGTGAACGAATGGAAAGTATCGGCCGAAGAATTGGTAGAAGATACTGCCAAAAAAATGAATGGCAAGGCTAATAATACAGTTGTTGTATAAAAAAAATTTAATAACAACTTTTATCAAACCTTGAAGGTTTTTTTTAACCTTCAAGGTTTACTTACCAAAAAAACAACTCGTGAGCAAACCTTCAAATGTTGAAAAAATAGTAGCCGACATCAAAAAGTATGTCGATTTGCAGATGGAATATCGCCGAATTAGCGGACTTGAAAAAGCAGCTTCTTCCACGACATTCATTATCTATGCAACTACTGTACTGACGGTTTTGTTTTTCTTTTTTATTATGGCCAATGTTTGGTTTGCTGTTTTTATAGCCTATTTTTTCGATTCACTATTGCTGGGCTTCACGATATTTATGCTCTTGTATCTTGTTTCGATTGTGCTCATGCTCGTATTTCACCGCCCTATCCGAAATCTTATTAACAATCGCTTTTTGGCCGTTTTGCTAGATAGCATAGACAATTTTGAAGACGATGAAGAAGACAAATAAGCGGAAAAACAAATATTCTCGCCAAATTGATTTGGAAAAAGAGCGACTCAAACTGAAAATCAAACAGCAAGAACTCGAAGTACAAAAAAGTTGGCTCAAGCTAAAAAGTGACTATCACCCTATTACGGTAGCTACCGATTTTGCTTTCGAACTCATTGACGGCCCTATTGATGCCGATGATGAACTCGGACAAGAAATAGCTGCTAATGCGAAAGATAGACGAAAATATCGTATCAAAAAACTTCGCAAAGCCAGCGACGTGCTTATTCATCTGATTACGGTAGTCGAAGGTATCTTAAATGGTAGCATTGATGTGGAAAAACGCAATAAGCGAGACGATAAACAAGAGTATGTTATCGGAAAAGATGACCAATAGAAATGTTTTTACAACACTTTTAATCTAAAAGCAATATGGTAACTCCTCATAACAAAGAAATAGAACAACAAATTAGAGAAAAACGACATATTGTTGATTATGATGTAAAAGAATATCCAATAGAAGTTATCGTTGATAAATATTTAACTGGAATAAAAGAAGATAATAATGATATTTTTATTCCTTCTTATCAACGTGCTTTTGTGTGGAGCAAAGAAAGGCAATCTAAATTTATTGAGTCTATTTTATTAGGTTTGCCTATGCCTTATATCTTTACAGCAGAAAATGAAGATGGAAGATTGGAAGTTGTTGATGGTTCACAAAGAATAAGAACTTTAGTCAATTTTATGCAAAACAATTTAAGACTACAAAATTTAGATATTTTAAATAAATTAAATGGATTAAAGTATAATGATTTTTCAAGAACTAGACAACGTAAATTCAGAAGTACTTCTCTAAGAATGACAGTTCTTTCTGAAAAAAGTGATGAAGATATCCGTTTTATAGTATTTGAAAGAATTAATGCTGAAAGTGTATCATTAACAAAAATGGAAATAAGAAGGGGTATTCAACAAGGTAAGTTTACTGATTTTCTCTATGAAGCTTCCGCATTTCCACTTTTCAAAAAAATGACTAGCTTTACCAAAAAAACAGAAGAACGTGGCGAACCTCAAGAATTAATTTTAAGATTTTTTGCTTATTCCGACAATTATTTAGCCTATACAGGAAATCTAAATCAATTTTTAACTGATTATATAGATGAAAAAAATAAAGGCTTTGATAAAAAAACTTATGTTAAACGCTTCAACGAGGTATTGACTTTTGTAGATAAATATTTTCCACTAGGTTTTTTAGAAGCTACACATCACAATTATACAAAAAGAAGTAGGTTTGAAGCCTTATCAGTAGGTGTTTATTTAGCTTTACAAGAGCGTCCTGACTTAACAGCAAACAATATAGATTGGTTAGAATTAAGCGATTTTTTGAAGTATATTTCAGGTAGTGCTAGAAGTGCAAAAAGAAAGGTTCAAAATAGAATTGAGTTTGTTAGAGATAAACTGTTAGCAAATGGATGATATTATACAAGAGTTTGAAGACAAAGTTGTTGAGATTGATACTTATCTCAATTTTATTTGGCTAATAGATGATTTAGACAACATACCTAATTTGAGCCATTTATCTGATAGAAAGGTGCTTAATCAGCAAACGCAAGAGGTAGAATGTAAGTTAAAAAGTGTTTTGAACACAAATAATACTTATGAAATTTCAGACAATTTGCCCAAAACGCTCAAAGCATCTACTTTTTTATTGTTGTATAATCTTGTAGAAGCTACTATCAATGCTACTTTTAATGAGTATTTTGCTGCTTTCAATAAACAAGGGTTTAAATTTAAAGATTGTAACGAAGGCATTCAAAAAATATGGTTGCGTTATAAACATAAATTGTTTCAAGATAGACATACGAAAAATGATGATTATATTTTACGAATACTTAAAAAAATTTCTAATGAAATAATTGATATTGAAGACATCAAAAGAAATAACAGAATTAAATCTGATTTTGATTCTTACAAAATAAAAGTGAAAGATAATGAAATATCTGGCAATTTAAATCCTAAAAAAATAAATGATTTATCCATAAAATTTGGTTTACCTAAATTTGATAAAAAATGTCAAGGGCTTGCTATTACAACTGCTAAAAGAAATGTTTTAGCTCATGGCGAAGAAACTTTTGCAAAAATAGGAAATGATTTTAGCGTTGAACAACTCATACAATACAAAATAGAAATTGTTAAATATCTTCGTGCTTTTTTAAACGAAATAAAAACATATATTGATAATCAAAACTTTCTAATAAATAACAGCTAAAATTTCATTTCCCATTTCAATAAAAAAAACGCCCAATTACTCCTTTCTTTTTACTTCAAAAAATAGTTTTTTTCACATAAAAAGACTATTTTGAGAAACTCATTTTCCTAAGCTTACGAAAACTAAATATTGAAAAAAAAAGTCACTATATTGCTAATTCAACAATATTTATAAATTTGTTATGCTTATAACTCTCTACCGAAAATTATTTTATAGCTGCTTTTTCATCATATGTATGAGCTTGATTGTCAGCTTTCAATCTTGCAAATCATATTATTATCTAGCAGACCAACAAGTGAGCTATCAATCTATTGATAGTCTCTGCACAGCCGATGAACAAATGCTTCAAGTGATTGCTCCATACAAGCGAAAACTAGGAGTGGAAATGAACACAATGCTCGGCCTTTCTACGGTTGATATGCCAAAAGAACAGCCAGAAAGCTTGCTTGGAAATTTTGTGGCTGATGCTATTTTTGAGGTCGCTCAACAAAAAATCGAAGACACCATTGATTGTAGTGTTCCCAACTATGGCGGCTTGCGTATTCCAACCTTAGCGGCTGGCCAAATCACAAAAGGCGACATTTTTGAACTCATGCCTTTCGACAATATGCTCGTTGTGGTGGAACTAGACAGCTCTAAAACCATGCAATTTTTCCAACATGTTGCACGCAATGGTGGTTGGCCTGTCTCAAAACATATCAAAATGAGTATTGATGTGTTGGGCAATATGCAGCAACTTTTGATAAATGACTCTACATTAACGAGCCGAAAAACTTATCGCATACTTACCTCCGATTATGTGGCAAATGGTGGCGATAAATGTGTTTTTTTGAAAGAAGAAAAACAACTCGACTTAGATTTATTTTTCAGAGATGCCATTATTCAATATATTGAGCAACAAAGCAAGAAAGGCAATATGATAAGTGCCGAATTAGAAAACCGTATTTCTTTCAGCAAACCAACAACTGACGATGATGAATAGAAGAAAATTTATAACAGATATTTCAAAAGCTGGTTTTGCTTTGGGTTTTGCTGGCTTGCCTTTGAGTGTTTTGGCCGCACCAAGCGAATATACCAAACTCACCATTTTGCATACCAACGATGTACATAGCAGAATCGAACCTTTTGAAGATGGAAAATACAAAGGTTTGGGTGGTGCTGCAAAGCGGTCGGCTATCATTAAGCAAATCAGACAGGAAGAAAAAAATGTATTGCTGCTAGATTGTGGCGATATTTTTCAAGGCACGCCTTATTTCAACTTTTTCGCTGGCGAGCTCGACATCAAACTCATGAATATGATGCAATATGATGTTGCTACGCTGGGAAATCACGACTTTGATGGTGGCCTTGATATGCTAAAGACACATGCCAAAAATGCGAAATTTCCTTTTGTATCTAGCAATTATGATTTTGAAAAAACGGTAATGAATGGACTCACAAAGCCGTATCATGTGATAGAAAAAGATGAATTGCGAATCGGCATTTTCGGCTTAGGAATAGAAATAGATGGCCTAGTGCCAGAAAAACTATACAAAAAAACACGCTACAACGACCCTATAAGAGCAGCCAATAAAACAGCTCGCTTGCTCAAAACGCAAGAAAAATGCGACCTTATTATCTGCCTTTCTCACTTAGGTTATGAATACGAAGTCGACAGGATTTCGGATATTGTGTTGGCACAAAATACGAGAAATATAGACCTTATTCTTGGCGGTCATACACATACTTTTATGACCGAACCAGATGCTTATCCCAATCAACAAGGTCAGCGAGTTTGGATAAGTCAGGCAGCTTGGGCAGGCATTGTGCTTGGCCGAATCGATGTTTATTTTAGGAAAGATAGACGCAAAAAGCACGTTTCTAGCCGAAATGTAAATGTTAGATAGGCTTAAATTTTGGGTGAGGGAAACATACTATTTTTCTGTAAAATAAGTTTACAGAAATAGCTAGTTTTGGTCGCCTTAGCCTAAAAAAATAGCATGTTTAAACTTTACTTGAGTCGAAAGACAAATGTTAGATAAGCTTAAATGAAAAATGACATATCTTTAAGATATGTCATTTCTTTTTTTGTATAAAGCAAGCATAAAAATCTAGTCATAAGAAGCTCGCATACCCATATTATATAAATAATTGCGTTCTACTTCATTCAAAATAGCATATAAATGGTCGTGATAAGCCGCAAAAC
>JBMZCV010000033.1:0-35706 GCA_049613665.1 Chitinophagales bacterium
AAGTTATGAACTTTACTCTACTTTACCAAATGATTTCACTTTGAACCAAAAAAATAAGTATAAAAAAAAAGACATATCTTGACGATATGTCTTTTTTAATAGTAGCTATTCTCGCTTTGAAATAAAATAAATATTATAAAAAACATTTACTTGTTTTTCTGTGTCAGCAATGAGTTTTTAAAGCCTTTTTTTATCAAAAGTTTAAACATATTATTTTTTTTAGGCTAAGAATATCAATATTTCCTATTTTTATGGACTTTTGAACTGAAAAATAGTATGTTTCCCCTATCAAAAAAGGTTTCTTTTGTAAACCGAGAATAGCTGTTTTAATAGCTTTTAAAATTTATTTTTTGCCATATATTTCACCTTTGGCAGCTTTTAGGGTGTTCAATATCAAGGACGTTACGGTCATAGGGCCAACACCTCCAGGAACAGGGGTAATATAGCTACATTTAGGAGACACTTCGCTAAACAACACATCGCCTGCCAAACGATAGCCTCTTTTTCGGCTGCTGTCTTTTACTCGTGTGATGCCCACATCAACAATAACAACTCCTTCTTTGACCATATCGGCCGTAATAAATTCTGGTTTGCCCAGAGCAACAACCAATATATCGGCTCTTTTGGTGTGTGTAGCCAAATTTTTGGTGCGACTATGACATAATGTTACTGTACAATTTCCGACTTTTGAACTGCGTGACAACAAAATGCTCATAGGGCGACCAACGATATTGCTGCGGCCAATCACAACACACTCTTTGCCTTCAGTAGCTACATTATTGCGTTCCAATAGTTGCACAATTCCATAAGGAGTTGCAGGCAAAAAGCAAGGCAAACTTTGGCTCATTCGCCCAATATTTATGGGATGAAAACCATCTACATCTTTACGATAATCAATAGCTTCCGTAACGACATTTACATTGATGTGCTTTGGCAAAGGCAGCTGAACAATAAAGCCATCTATATCGTCATTTTGGTTCAAAGAGGCTATTTCTTGTAGCAAATCAGCCTCCGAAATATCAGCAGACAAACGCACTAAAGTCGATTGAAAACCTACTGCCTTGCACATTTTAACCTTATGTCCGACATAGGTTTCGCTCGCTCCATCATTGCCCACCAAAACTGCTGCTAAATGAGGACGCTTTTGACCCGTTGCCAACATTGCTTCTACTTCTTGCTTTATTTCTTTTTGAATGGTTTTTGATAAATCTTTACCGCTTAATAGTTTCATTATGAATTGTTGTTGTGTAAAAAAAACATGTTGAAATAAGAAGTGCGAAGATAAATAATAAAATGAAATCTTTAAAATGTTTGTTGGTTAGAGGTGTTTAAATTTTATTTTTGCCTTTTGGGAGCGAAAAATAATTTTATTGTTAGGCTTAAACTCGACATACTATCAGCAATACATTAACAAAAAAATAAAAAACATCATTGGATAAATGCGAATGTTGCATTTATCCAATGATGTTTTTATTTTCCCTTACACTTTTTTTGTAAATAATATCTATTATACTTAAAGTTGTTTTATAAATTTAAGTACTTGGCATTTTTTTAGGAATAGCTGTTTTTTTGATATGCTTCCTATTTTTTCTTTTTTCATCATAAGGGCAATGTCGGCAGCCGCTACCACAGCAAAATCCACGTTCACTCAAATATTTGGCTGTGAACACCCAATATCCTTGTTCATTAATATAATAGTCGGTGTTTTTTATAAGTTGTTTCATATTTTTTTAGGGTTTAATAGTGTGTTTGAAATGAGCTAACAAAGGTTTTGTTAACTTTTAAGTGCCAAAGTAGAACTAAACATAGCTTTTTTTATTTAGAAATCGAAATATTAATGTGTTTTTTTTGTTACGGAAGCAAAAAAACATGTTATCGGTTTAACAAAAGGAACATTTTTTGCAATGGAAATACGCTATTTTCATTAACAACAATTCTTACATTTATACATTTTTTTATCAAAAGCTTAAACATATTATTTTTTTTAGGCTATGGTGATCAATATTTGCAAATTTTATGACCTTTTGAACTGAAAAATAGCATGTTTCACTTCCCAAAAGGTGTTTTTCATTAAACTGACAATTGTTATCAAAAATGTCTGAACCATTGATTAAAATAGGTCTAAAAAAATAGCTGACAAAAAAAAGGTGTTATACCATTTTTTTTAATGGAATAACACCTTTCTTATTATTTTATAGTTGTTTTTTTACGAAATCAAATGATTATGCTCTCTTTTTCAATTCATCTCGCAAACGAGCAGCTTTTTCATAATCTTCTTGTTGCAAAGCATCTCTTAACAAGTCATTTAGCTTATCTATGGTATGTCCCGATAAATCATTATAAGGTTTTCTAACAGGTTTTTGTACTTCATCATTTTCTTGTTCTTCCAAAATAATGCCTGCTTGATCCAAAATAAACTCATAAGTGTAAATAGGGCAGCGAAACCGAACAGCTAATGCCAAGGCATCGGATGTGCGAGAGTCTATTTCTACTATGCCACCTTCATGTTGGCAAACTAAAGTAGAGTAGAAAATTCCTCCCAACAAATTGCTAATAATCACTTCTTTAACCGCAATATTAAATTTTTGGCATATATTTTTCGTTAAATCGTGTGTTAAGGGGCGAGTTGGAGTCATGCCTTCCATAGCTACCGCAATTGCTTGTGCTTCGCTACCACCAATAACAATAGGTAAGCGTCTAAGGCCTTTTCGTTCACTCAAAACTACGGCATACGACTGTGCTTCTGTCATGCTATGCGAAAGGGCAAATACTTCTAGTTCAATTTTTTTCATATTTTTATATAAAATATTTGTCTTTGTTTAGTTGAATTGCAAATATAATACAATTGCTTGTTTTTTTTTAGTTAGGAAAATACATTTTTTATTCATCTATGATTTTTTTGTGGAAAAATCAAAAATCGAAAGCCATATTCTTAACATTATTTGATAAGAATATGGCTTTTGTGTTTTGCTCAAAAAAAGTAAAATTGTATTAACTAGCTTTTCAGGCTACGAATAGCAGTTATTAATTTTGGCACTACGTCAAAAGCATCGCCTACAATACCATAATCTGCTGCTTTGAAGAATGGTGCTTCTGGGTCGGTGTTTATCACTACAATTACTTTGCTATTGTTTACACCTGCAAGGTGCTGAATAGCTCCAGAAATACCGATAGCGATATACAAGTTTGGACTAACCGTGATACCTGTTTGTCCAACATGTTCGTGATGAGGTCTCCACCCCACATCTGCCACAGGGCGAGAGCAAGCCGTAGCAGCACCTAATAGTGTTGCCAATTCTTCTACCATTCCCCAATTTTGAGGGCCTTTCAAACCTCTACCTGCCGAAACTACTAATTCTGCTTCTGGCAATGGAATAGTATCACTTTCTTCGCTACGTCCCAAAACTTTTACTTTGAAATCGGCTGCCGAAACGCTGCTAGAAAATGCTTCTACATTCGCATTGCCTCCGCCATTTTTGCTAATAGCAAAGGCATTAGGGTTGACAGAAATGATTTTAGTGGCCGTATCAATGCTGTAATTGGCAAAACCTTTACCAGAAAATACAGATTTGCGAACTACAAAACCACTTGAAAGGTTTGGCAATTCAATAGCACCTGCTACCAAGCCTGCTTTCAAACGAACAGACAAACGTGGAGCGATTGATTTTCCTGTGCTGTTGTGCAATAAAACAACTACCTCCGCTCCTACGCCTTGTGCGGCTTCTGCCAATACTTTTGTATAAGCTGTTGCGTCAAAGCTGTTGAAAAGAGAATCCGATGCGTGCAAAACTTTCGTTGCACCGTAATTGCCTAAATCGGCTAAAGTTGCATTGTTGATGTCGCCCAAAGCTACCCCAACAACGTCTTTTCCACCCAATTGGTCGGCTACGGCTTTGGCATAGCTAAGTGCTTCCAAGCTTGATTTTTTTACCGAACCGTTGGCGTGGTCTATATATACTAAAACAGACATATTATATGTAAGTTTTAAAGTGTTTTAAAAATATTTTTACTGTTTGTTTCAAAAGTTTTATGCCATTGTTTGGTGTTATTACCAATAATTATTTATTCTCATTTTTAGTTGTTGGTGATAACACCAAGCAACGGCGAGATTTTTTTAATTCATAAAAACTTTTGAAAATAAGACTTGTTGCTTCTTTTTAGTAAAAAAGAAAAATAAGCTACTCAATTGTGAAAGCTAAAACACTAACTTTAATGCGTTAGCAACGCAAATGAGATATATTAATTAGTGCTTGGCACTTAAAAAACTTTCGCTTCTTCGTGCAACAAACGAGCGAGTTCAGCTACATTATCAGGAGAAACCAGCTTGACATCTTGACGTTCTGGCGGCAATTCAAATTGCTTAACAGTTGTCAAAGGTGTGATACCTGCTGGATTTAACACCTTCAAAGGCTTGCGACGTGCCATCATAATTCCTCTCATGTTTGGAATACGCTGTTCGGCCATACCTTTTTGAGCACTTAGCAAAAATGGCGAATTAACGCTTACTGTTTCAATACCACCTTCAATTTCTCTTTCGATAGTCGCTGCATTGCCTTCCATTTTCAAGCTCGTAGCCAAAGAAATGTAAGGCATATCTAACATTTCTGCCAACATTCCACCAACGCTAAAACCATTGTAGTCAATCGCTTCTTTTCCTGTGAAAACAACATCAAAATTTTCTGCTTTAGCATAAGCTGCAATTTCGCCAGCTATTTGATAAGCATCGCTTGCATCTGAATTGATACGAACTGCTGAATCGGCACCGATAGCTAATGCTTTGCGGATAGCTTGCTCACTCGATTTTTCGCCTACATGCACAACTGTTACTTTACCACCATGTTTTTCTTTCAATTCTAAAGCACGCACAAGAGCATACCATTCGTCTGTCGGATTTAGAATAAAAGTAACACCATCTTTGTTGAAAGCAGTGCCATTGTTGGTAAACGAAATTTTCGCAGTCGTATCAGGTGTTATGCTAATACAAACTAATATTTTCATAAACTTTTTATTAAATTTAATATTTGTTAATGTAATTTTAAATTTTATCGCAAATGTATCAAAAAAAATGCTAGTTTTTGAATTATTTGCTGTATTTATATTGTAAGTTAATCGATTGAGACAGGGTTTACCTTGCATCTACAATGATTTGTTATTTTTTTTTGGAATAAAATTTATCTTTTGTCCAACTACTAGGGTTATTGGTAATGTAATTTGTTATTTTATCAAATTTAACATCTTCTCTGATAATATGTTCGTGAAATAGTCTTTGCCAATGAAATTCAAAACCTAAACGTCTAGCATGTTTAGTAACTGCTGATTTATAAGAACCAATAATAGATGATAAAGAGTTTTTGCCAATATTTTGAAAGCGTTGCTGACCAATGGTTTGTTTTGTTGGTAGAGACAGGGCATGCCCTGTCTTATTCGTAACATTATCATTATTTTGCTTATCTAAATTGTTATTCCCTTCTATCATCAAAATTCCATGAACATGATTTGGCATGATGACATAAGCACCTAGTTCTACATTTTTAGTGTGATTTTTTATTTCATGCCACAATACATCTGCTAAAATTCCGATATGTGATAGCTGCATTTTGTCATTTTCAATATCACCAAAATAATGTTCATGATTATGCGTGCAAATAGTAACAAAATAAGTGCTTGCCCAACGATAATCCCAATATTGCAAACGAGTTGATGCTATGCGATATTTGTTTTGGTATTTATCGGACATTTTATTTTCTGTTTTGGAATTAGACAGGGCATGCCCTGTCTCTACCATTATTGTTTTATTAATTATGTGTTTTTAACTCAAAACCGCTCGTTTAAACTCCGATGTTTCGTGAAATGTAATATCTGGATAGTCTCGTTTTGTCATATCCAAAATGTAAGGACTTTGTGCCAAGAAAACGATATTTTTATCTTTGTCGGTCGCTACATATCTGGCTTTTCGATTTTGAAAATCATTTAAAACACTATCTTTTTCGCAAGTGAGCCAATATGCTTTATAAAAATTGATTGGGCGAAATTCGCAATTAGCTTTGTACTCGTGTTGCAAACGATATTTTATTACATCAAATTGTAGGTTTCCTACCGTGCCGACAATCTTTTTATTTCCTAACTGTCTTTGCACAAAAAGCTGTGCTACTCCTTCATCTGTCAATTGGTTGATACCTTTTTCCAACTGCTTAGAACGCATTGGATCGAGATTGACGAGTTCTCTAAAAATTTCGGGCGAAAAGCTAGGAATGCCTTGAAACATCAACTTTTCTCCCTCACTCAAAGTATCGCCAATTTTGAAAGTGCCAGAGTCGTACAAACCAACAACATCACCAGCATAAGCCGCATCAATGATGTTTTTTTTCTGAGCCATAAAACTCGTTGGATTACTAAAACGTATTTTTTTGCTAAGGCGAACATGATGATAAAACTTGTTTCGTTCAAATTTGCCCGAACAGATACGCAAAAACGCAATTCTATCACGGTGTTTTGGGTCTAAGTTGGCATGAATTTTAAATACAAAACCGCTAAACTTTTCTTCATTTGGTTCGATAAAACGTACATTTGTCGGTCGTCCTTGTGGCAAAGGAGCAATGTGAATAAAAGTATCTAGCAATTCTTGCACACCAAAATTATTTAAGGCACTGCCAAAAAACACAGGTGCGATTTCGGCATTCAAATAACTTTCTCTATCAAATTCATCATAAACACCTTCTATCAATTCGACATCTTCACGCAATTGGTCGGCATCTCTTTCGCCCACAAGTTCATCTAACAAACTATCACTCAAATCAGAAATGTCAAGCGTATCTTTTTCTATCTTTTGCGTGCCTGCACGAAAGAAACGCAAACTCTTGTCATAAAGTTTATAAACACCCTTAAAATATGTTCCCATATTGATAGGCCAACTCAAGGGACGCACTTGAATATTTAGTTTTTCTTCCAACTCGTCGAGCAACATAAATGGGTCTCGGCCATCTCTATCTAGCTTGTTGATGAATACAATAACGGGAGTTTTTCGCATTCTACACACTTCCATGAGCCTTTCGGTTTGTGCCTCCACGCCTTTTACGCAATCTATGACCAAAATAACGCTATCTACCGCAGTGAGTGTTCGATAAGTATCTTCTGCAAAATCTTTGTGACCAGGTGTATCCAATAGGTTAATCAATACGTCTTTATATTCAAAGGCCATTACCGAAGTAGCTACCGAGATACCTCTTTGCCGCTCTATTTCCATGAAATCGGAAGTAGCTGACTTTTTGATTTTGTTCGATTTTACTGCTCCAGCCGTTTGAATTGCTCCACCAAATAGTAATAGTTTTTCGGTCAAAGTTGTTTTTCCAGCATCAGGGTGACTAATAATAGCAAAGGTTCGCCGATGATTGATTTCTTTATCTAATTTGCTCATTGAAATTGTGCGTTATATGATTTTTTTACTTAGTCTGGCAAATATACAAACTATTTTTCGGCCTAAATAATATTTTTTAGACAAGATGGTTTATTTAAGTGCTAAGAAGCCATTAAGTAAGGTTCAAAAAATAACTTCTTTATTTGCCATTACTAAATCAATCTGTTCAAATCCAAAATAATTATTTTGTTACCTTTGCAAAAAACATTTTTTATCACAAAAAAGACAATATATGATTATTGATACTAGCAAAATGATTTCGATGGAAACCATTTTAGAAAAATATGCTAATGATGTTGAAACTATTAAATTGGCTAAAACAGCCTCAACTTATTTGTATTCACATGTTTGGTGCGACAAAATTGAAAAGCAATGGCTCGTAGCAAATTGGGAAAATTTGTTTGCTATCTTGTTTTTCAAAATCACAACAAACACTAAGAACGTAAATGAATACGTTTGGTTGGTAGTAGGCGATTTGCCTTCTATTTGCATAGATGTCGAAAGTGCAGAAAATGAGCAAGAAGTTATAAAAGCTTATGTTAGTATCATGGAAGATTGGATAAAATGCGTTCACAATAAAGGAAATATAAAGAAATGTTATCCGATTAATGTGCCGCCAACGAAAGGATATGCCGATATGTTGAAAGTTAGGGTTTCGCTTATTAAAGAGCATATTCTAGTGTAAAAAGGTGTTTAAATATCGTAAAAATGAAAAAATCGCAGATTATATTTTTTGGGTTCTTATTTTTTATCATTTCTGCTTGTTTTCAAAATAAAGAAGCTGCAAATTGTAAAATTTTGCAATTGCATACAAAAAATAGTGAACTGATACATTTATTGGATAGAAAAGAAATTTTGGGTACAAGACATGAAGCTTCTCCCATTTTTTTTTCAATAGAAGGAAAAACCGACACTTCTATTCATGTTCAAAAACCATTAAATATTTTTTCGACGGATAGTTGTTATATCATTATTTTTGAATCTGAATTGATGGGTGTGAGCAGTATAAAACAAGGCATCGTAGTTTACAACAAAAATACGCATCAACTAGCATATCGTATGCTTGCAACAAACATTATGAAAGCAAGTTGGTGCAAAATAGAAAACGAAAATGCCATAGTTTTGCACTTAAAGTATAAATTAGATTTTTCGTTTATGGATGAAACAACTGACTCTAAGTCTTATAAAATAGAAAATAATAAGATTTCGGTTTATTGAAAAAAATCAATTATAAACATTTGTCAATGAAGAATTTAAGAGTTGCATTATCAATATTTTTCCTTTCAAACATTCAGTTAAATGCTCAAAATGCTTGCGATATTTACAACATTTTATTAGATACGCTTAAAACTAATACATTCAATTCAATTGAATTTCCAGGCGGCTTCCAATTAACACCATATAATCTTCATCAACTTGATAGTTTTCCTGAAAAAGAAGTAACATATCATTATAAGTTTTTTATTGATAATGAAACTTTAGAACTTGATAAAGACGATTTAGAACATTGGTTATTTCAATTAATCGGCATAAATTCGAAAGTAAAAGAATATGAAACGATGAGTGCTAATTTAGAAAGATGTGTTTTTGAGAACGAAATAGTTTATGAGTTTTGGAAAGAAAATAGCAGCTTGTTTAAAGCAAATTTAGATAAAACACACGAAAATGGAATTACATTTCACGAAGTAAAGTTTTTTTTGTCTAACATTTTATATACAGACAAAAATGCTTTTGTTTATGCTAGATGTATATATCCAAATTCAACAGCAAGAGGTGTTTATCATTGTTTTTGGCTCGAAAAAGATAAATATTCAAATTGGTTGTTGAAAAAGAAAATTAATGATGTAAGATAGTAAAAACGCAGAATCAAACTAAACGATACCACATTTTTAATCATCATACCTTATATAAATCTTAGCACAGCCTAGTTTTAGATTCTAAACAAAAAGTGCTAACTTTGCTTATGATATATTTTTTATAAACAAATACTAATATCTTATTTTTACAAAAAAACTAAACATAAAACAATCAACATGAATAAAATATGTACCACCATTTTTTTAGTATGTTTGAGTTGCTTTTTTTCGGCTTCGCAAATGTCAGCACAAGAATTTGTGAACGCCAACTCGGTTTCTAATGCACCTACTACCAATGCAATGGCGATTCGGTATAGTCCAGATGGCAAAACGGTTGCTATCGGATATAGTTCAGGTGTCATCAATGTTTATAATAACAGCCCTTTCGAATGGAAATTTAGCATCAAAGCACACACACAATCTATCTATAGCCTAGAATTTCACCCAACAGGCCGCTATATTGCAACTACGAGCAAAGATGGTACGCTGAAAGTTTGGGATTTGGAAACAAAAAAAGACATCAAAACGATACAAACTGAAGCTGGCCAAAAATTTTCATTTGCCAAATTTCATGCAAGCGGTGCAGTCATGATGTATGGCGGCACATCTGGCAAGTTGCAAGTTACGCATCTTTTTGGCAATGCTACGCAAAATCAATCCGAAACCTTATATAAAGCGGAGGCAGGAATTATTAGTGCAGATTTGACGCTCACAGGAAATTTTGCGGTTATTGCGGCCGATTCTCACATAGATATAGTGCAGTTTTCCACCAAAAAACGCATTAAAAGATGGAAAGCTTGCCCTACAAGTCCCATTGCCGATTTGAAATATAGCCCAGATGAGTCGCAAATTGCGTGTTTGTGTGCCAATGGTACTTTGACGCTTTGGGACGCAAAAACCTACAAGTCGCTTACTTCATGGAAAGTGACTTCGCAAGGGCCAAGTACTGAAGTTGCTTTTTCGCCAGATGGAAAATATCTTGCAACAGGCGACACGAAAGGCGTGCCTAAAATTTGGAATTTGAAAACCAATCAAATGACTCCATTAGAAGGACACGAAAAAGCGATTAGAACCATTCATTTTGCACCAAATAGCATCAACCTGATGAGTGGAGGAAATACGAGAACGATGGGTTGGAAATGGAAGCCTATTTTTATAAATGAGCAATTGCCACCGCCACCAGCAGTACAACCTATTGTTGCGGAAACATCAAGTGTAACGACAAAGACTAGCATCGAAATAGAAGAGCAAAAAAAAGAAGAAATAATTGTAAAAGAACCAACTTTGGAAGAGTTGAAATTGACTTATACTACTCGAAACATTCCCGATTCGTTGGGCGACCGTCGTGTGCGAGCTGGCAAGCGTGTTGTAGTTGCTAGTGAAGACATCGAAATTGCGGTTTGGGACAAAGAGGTAGTTGATGGCGATACGATTTCTATTTTTCTGAATGGCGAATGGCTGCTTAAAGAATATGCTTTGAAAAAGAAAAAGAAAAAGTTGAAGATAAAAATTAATAAAAATGCAGACAATTACTTCATTTTATATGCACACAATGAAGGCAGCAGACCGCCAAATACAGCCGCTCTAACGATTTATGATGGCATTCGACATTCTCAAATGGCTTTGAGTTCGGATATGAAAAAATGTGATGCTGTAAATTTTAAATTTAAATAAGAGAATTAAAAAAATGTGTTTTTTTTCAAAAAAAATATTCTGTATGTCTTTTGTCTAACACAAAAAAGCACGGTTTTTGCTAAAAAAAGATAATAAATGCTTACATTTAAACGAATGTGAACTTTAATGATAACCTCACAAAACTAATTTTCTGATACTTTACAAAGTATTTAAGTGCCAAGCACTATTGTTTAAACAATTTTTAACTTTATAACTTTTCTACAAAATCCATGAATAAAAAATACATTGCGATTGTTTTTCTGCTCCTTTTTCAATTTACAAGTTTTGTATATGGAAATGGTTTTATTATGAGTCCGCCAGCCGAAAACTATTGGAGACCAGACCCTAAGCAAAATTATTTAAAGCCATTTCCCGAAAATTTTAACCCTTGCGTTATTGCTTTGCAAAGCGAAGACACAGATGTGACTATTGAGAATGGCAAAGTGAATGTTTCGACTATACAACGATTTTACAATACTTCTGCCGATACTATTCATGCTTATTATCTTTTTACAGTGCCAAAAGGTTTGAAGTTTACTGAGTTTCTTATCAAGGTTGATTCCGTCAAATATCGACACGAACTTTATACAGAGAATCAATCATATAGTGTATTTAGAGATATTGTGAAGGTGACTTCAAACCCTGCTTATTGGGAATATGCCGACCAAGATGTATATAAAGTATCTATTTACAATGCTTTGCCAAGAGCCACAAAGTTGGTGCAACTTTCATATAGCTACGAAGTGGAAAATGATGGACAATATACAAGATTTGGACATATTTTTAGCACGCAAAATTTGGCGAAATATCCACCTCGCAAACAATCATTTAATGTTACCTTTACGAGCAAGGAAAAATTAGGTACTGTTTCTGTGCCTACACATGATGTGAAAATAGAAAAAATAAGCGAAAATTCTGCAAAATTTAGCCTAAAAGCAGCTCAAAAAAATATGGGCAACGACCTGTCCTTATTTTTTAATACCAAAGAAAGAGCAGTAGGCTATTCGCTTTTTAGCTACAAAAAAGCAGGCGAAGATGGCTATTTTCTATTGAATTTTGATGCAGGTTTTTTTGAAAAAGCCGATGAGTCGCACAAAGATGTTACATTTGTGTTAGATGCTTCGCAAGATATGCCAGCCGCAAAGTTGGCACAGATTACGAAAGTTATTTCCGAATCTTTGGGCAAGTTGACGGCAAATGACCGTTTCAATATTATCCGCTATTCCAATACCGCAACTTCTCTTTTTCCAGATTTGGAAGAGGCAAAAGCTTCTAATGTGATAAAAGCGATTTCTTTTTTGGAGCAAAAGTCGGCAGGTGGAGCTTGCAATTACGAAGCTGCTCTCGAAAAAGTCTTGGCGGCAAATATAGAGCGTGTACGGCCTTATTATGTCTATTGGGTGGCGGCGAGCGATGCTACGGCTGGCGAAACGACAGACCCAGATGACCTAACAGATATGATTGAAGACGCTAATTTGCGAAATATGCGTATTTTTACACTTGGTGTAGGCGATAAAATCAATACGATTTTGCTCGACAAATTTTCTAATTTTACAAGGTCTTATTCTACTTATATCGCTGCTGCTGATAATGCTAGTGAAACCACAAAAAGATTGTTGGAGCAAACTAGCCGCCCTGTTATGATTAATATGCAATTGTATTTAGAAGACAATTTGGGTGTAACCGATATGTTGCCAAAGAAACCAAATAATTTGTTTTATCAATATCCATTATCATTTATTGGCCGCTACAAAAAAAGTGGTAAATCTACGGTATCTATCGTGGGCGACCAACATAAACAAATGCGACGTTATCAGTTCGATTTGGAGTTTGCAGACGATGACCAAACTTATCATTTTGTGCCAAAACTTTGGGCAGCTCGACAAATTGGCTTTCTTATCAATGAGGTAAGACTCGAATATGACGACCCAGAAGATGCTGGCGATGAAATAGTAGAACTTGCAAAAGAACACTTTATCATCAATCCTTATACTGTTCATTTGATGCAAAAAGAATTTGAGTTTATGAAAGAGGAACAAAAGGCGATATTGCCTCGTTTCATCACACAATCTGCCACAGATTATGCCAAAGCTTTTGATGCCATAGAAGAAACAAGTGGCATAGATGCCGTAAATATTAGCAAAGTAGCTACTGCTCTTACGCATATTTCTTCTGAAAGTGATTTTGAAGCTCTGCATAAAAATATGAGCTTTAAAGATGAAAAAGGAAAAGTACAAAACAATGTAGCAAGCGACTACACTTATATCAACAACCAACTTTTTTATCATAATACAGATGGTATTTGGGTGCAAAAAGGCTGCGAAAATTCAAAAGATGAGCCTGTAAAATTGCCATTTACAAGCGAAGAATATTTCAACTTTATCAATAGTCATACCGATGTGTTACCATTTTTATATTTAGGCGAGCATATTCGTTTTATGGCTGCCGATGGCAAGTTGTGCGAAATTACGGAAGCTCCACCACGAAAAGAAGATTAATTTTTTCTAAAAATATATATTACAAAGGTTCTGACATTTTTTTTACAGCCATGCTTAGTTTAACAAAAAATATTTCTTTTGTTAAATTAAGTATGGCTGATTGCTATGGAGTCTTTTTGGTATATTTTGGCCAAACATCAAAAAACAATTTCAAAGCGTGAAAAGACAGTGCAAAGTAGCTCAAAATTGATAACTAATAACTAAAAAATGACTTATAACTACGATTACCCACGCCCATCATTGACGGTAGATTGTCTAGTGTTTGGCTATGACACCAAAACGCAAAAACTCAATATATTGTTGATTCAACGAAAAAATGAGCCTTTTCAAAACCATTGGGCATTGCCAGGAGGTTTTGTAGATATGGACGAAAGCTTAGAAACGGCTGCCATTCGTGAACTAAAAGAAGAAACAGGGGCAGAAAACATTTTGCTCGAACAGTTCTATACCTTCGGTTCGCCACAGCGTGACCCTCGTGGGCGTGTGATTTCGGTGGCTTACTACACCCTCATTTCGCCAGATAGTATATATATAAAAGCGGCAGACGATGCTAAAGCAGTCGGTTGGTTCGACACAAAAAAACTGCCTCCTCTAGCATTTGACCATCAAAAAATCTTGAATATTGGGCTAGAACGTTTAAAAACAAAATTACAATCTCAACCTATTGGTTTGGAGTTGCTGCCCAATAAGTTTCTTTTTTCAGCCTTGCAAAAAATGTATGAAAGCATCTTAGAGGCAGAAATAGAGCCGCAAAATTTTAGAAAAAAAATGCTGACAGCAGGACTTCTCCATGAATTAGACAAAGAAAAAGAGCAAATCGCAGACCGATTATATACTTTCGATAAAACGAAATATACAGCCTTGCTTAAAAATAATAAAGACTTTAAATTAAAAATGTTAAATTTTTTAGCGTAACTTTGCAGTTCAAATATCAATCATTATTTTTTTTATATGGCATCAATCAGACAACAACAAGTAGCTAGTATCATTAAACAATCTATTAGCGATATTTTTATTAAAAAAGGAAGAGATTTTTATAGCAATGCTTTTGTTACCCTTACGCAAGTTCGAGTAACACCAGATTTGCTCATTGCTCGTATTTATGTAAGCGTTTTTAATATAAAAGAAAAGAAAGATGTAATAGATATGATAAACGGAAATGTATGGTCTATTCGCAACTTGTTGGGTAGAAAAATACGCCATAAAGTGCGTCGTATTCCAGATTTGGAATTTTATTTAGACGATACATTAGATGATGTTTATAAAATGGAAGTCATTTTTGATAAGCTGCGAGAAGGCAGAGAAGAACGTGGACTTTCGGAAGAAATTGAAAGTGATGATGACTAATTTGTTCTGTTAATAAATTACTGATTAGCATTAGCAATTTTACTTGCATTATCTCTTATCAATGGTTCGGTTCGGACATTTATACGTTTTTTTATCAAAGGTTTAAACATACTATTTTTTTTAGGCTAAGGCGGCCAATATTTTCAAATTTAATGGCCTTTTGAACTGAAAAATAGTATGTTTCGCTTGCCAAAAGGTGTTTTTTTATTCAACTGAAAATTGTTATAAAAAATGTCAGAACCATTAGACATTATTCACAAAAAAAGTGTAGGGGAAAATAAAAACATGATTAGATAAATTCGAATATTACATTTGCATAATTTTAGCAAATATTGTCGTAAAACAAGGTGGTAGGCACTTCTAAAGTGCGTGCCACCTTGTTTTGTCTTTTTTTAAAAATGTTATTAGATAAGTATATTTGTGGTGGCAGGCATTTTGAAAATGCCTACCACCTTATTATCCTATTGTTTTTTATCTAAAATTTTGTGAATAAACTCTATTGTCTCATCAATAGTTCGGACATTTTTATCATTGTATTTATCTTTTTTTTGTTACAAAAGTCATTGCGTTTCGCCTAAATAGCCCTGTTTTTCAAAGCAGGGCGGCAGGCGTTTCATTAAAAACAAGTAAATAAAATTTTTCTAAGAAAACTAAAAACTTATTTTTTGAGCGTTACTTAGCTTGGGCTTGGCACAACATAAAACAAAATAGAACTGTAATGCAGTCCAGCACCCAAAATAACAAATATATGCCATATACCATGATTGTAAGGCAATTTGTTCCATAAATAGAAAATAACGCCAACTAGATAAGACAAACCACCCAAAAGCAGTAAGGCAAAGCAAGGAGTTTCTAGCGTTTGCACAATAGGTTTCATAAAAAACACCGCTATGCAACCCAATGCGACATAAATAGCAGCATCTATTCGGTAATATTTCGACAAGTTTTTGCGAATAGCAAGCTTAAATATCATTGCGAAAATCGTTAGAGACCAAATTAAAATAAAAGCCGTGATGCCCCAATTATCTCGCAGACTCACTAGCGTAAATGGTGTATAAGACCCTGCTATCATCAAATAAATAGCAAGATGGTCAATCAGGCGAAAACGGTCTTTCAATTTTGGTTTTTCGGCCAGATGATAGAGTGTAGAAGTAAGAAAAGTAAACATAAGTGTAAAACTAAATACCACTACGCTAAACAAAACCCAATAATTATTGGCAGCAATGCCGCTTTTGATGAGCCAAAAACTAGCTCCTACGCTCACCAAAGCCGCCAAACCATGCGACCAATAGTTGAAACGCTCTTCCTGTGTTGTATAAAGACTTTTTGTTGTCATTTGTTGTTTATTTGTGATTGATGTATGTGCAGATGTTGCTTGATGGCGAAAAAGCTAAACTTTTTGCTCAAAAAATGTTTTTTTTCAAAAAAAGAATAAAATTTAAACAGTCTAGCCTCTAAGTATTTACTTCAAATATGCTAAAAAGTTTTGTTTTTTTAGCAATCGAGCCTACTTTGTTTCTCTTATTTGTAAATAAGAAAAATAATGCAAGAAAAACGCTCAAAGTTTTAGGAAAACCGAAAAAATAATACGATATTTGCACGCACTAAAATTAAAACTTAAATCATTTTATTGAGATATGTCTAGAATTTGTCAATTATCAGGAAAGAAGCCTATTACAGGCAACAATGTTTCGCATTCAAACAGAAAAACAAAAAGATGGTTTTATCCAAACCTACAAACAAAACGCTTTTACATTCCAGAAGAAGATCGTTGGGTTAAGCTAAAAGTATCAATGTCAGAATTGCGTACTATCACCAAAAAAGGTGTATATGCTTATCTAAAAGAGCTTGAAAAGAAAGGCGTTACTGTTTAAAAAAAACAGACAACATACATTTTAACATCATTTACCAAAAAGCTTAAATAAATAGTTGGAAATAGTGCTTCTGAGCACTTATCAATTTTATAATTTAATTATCATGGCAAAAAAATCAAAAGGCAACAGAATTCAAGTAATTTTGGAATGTACTGAACATAAAACTTCGGGCCAACCTGGTACATCACGATACATTACTATGAAAAATAGAAGAAATACACCTTCAAGAATGGAATTAAAAAAGTTTAATCCTATTTTGAAGCGTTATACTGTTCACAAAGAAATCAAATAAGTATCTTCTTTGCTAAATAAATGTTGATTTCATACCTATTTTAGTATCAATTTTTGAAATGAAAATATAATTTTTCAACTAAAATTGCTATCACAAAAAATAGTTATTTGATTTCAATATAATGCAAATCCTTTTTGTTATCACTTTAAAATATTATCATCATGGGTAAAATAAGTAAGAACGCACGTGTCAATAGAGGAGCGAAAGGTGGAGGAAAAGACCACATCAAAATCGTTGTGAGTGTAAAAGACCCTAAAACAGGTAAATACGCTTACAAAGAAAAAATCGTTCACAAAGACAAACTTGACGAAGCTTTGAAAAATGTGTAAACAAACACTATTAAATAGGCACATTGCGTCAAAAAAATAGTTGAAAAAAATAAATGTTGCTTTCAGAACAATACAATATTATGTGTTCTTAAAATATCATTTCGTTTTTTTGATAAAAAAGCTTCTCTTTTAACAAAAAGAGAAGCTTTTTTAGTATTTTGGGCATAGCTATTTTAGCGTTTGTTTGAGTTTTATTTTTTCGTTTAAAATAAAAAAAAAAGATAATACTCAAACAAAACTCTTAGTAGAAAATGAGTGTTTAATAATAACTGTTCGACATTGGCAATTTTTAGTTAAAAAATGCCTCTTTCATTTATATTTCAGATTTCTTACCTCAACAACAAATTGGTAAATACTTATATTTGCTAATTGCGTTTTGTAAAAAAAATAGAAATCGGACATACAAAAAATATACCTAAAACTAAAGCATATTATTTATGGGTTTTTTCGGCAAATTCTTCTCTAAAGAAAAAAAACAAGACTTAAATAAAGGTCTTGAAAAAAGCAGTCAAAGTATTTTTAGCAAATTAAGCAAAGCTGTTGCTGGAAAAGATATAGTTGATGACGAAGTTCTGGACGAAATAGAAGAAGTATTGGCTTCTTCAGACATTTCGGTAGCCACAGTTATCAAAATTATTGACCGACTCGAAGCTAGAGTTGCCAAAGATAAATATCTCAATGTCAATGAGGTATATAAAATGTTGAAAGAAGAAATTATTGGGCTGTTGAGCGAAAATAATACGCCAGACTATACAGATTTTGAAATGCCTGATACTTCGCTAAAACCACATGTCATTTTGATAGTGGGAGTAAATGGAGCAGGAAAAACCACAACTATTGGTAAGCTAGCCAATATGTATAAAAGCAGAGGGAAAAATGTTTTGCTTGGTGCTGCCGATACCTTTAGAGCTGCAGCCGTTGAACAGCTCGAAGCGTGGGCAAACAGAGTTGATGTGCCTATCATTAAGCAAGGTACAGGTGCAGATCCTGCTGCCGTAGCCTTCGATACCGTAGCTGCTGCCTGCAATAGAGATGCCGACATCGTAATGGTAGATACTGCTGGTCGTTTGCACACGAAAGTAGGTTTGATGCGAGAATTGACGAAAATCAAAAATGTGATGAAAAAGGTAGATGAGGAGTTTCCTCATGAAGTGTTGCTTGTGTTAGATGGCTCAACAGGCCAAAATGCACTAATTCAAGCAGAACATTTTACGAAAGCTACCGAAGTAACAGCCATTGCTATCACAAAACTAGATGGAACTGCAAAAGGTGGTGCTGTTATTGGCATTGCAGACCAATTTAAAATCCCTATCAAATATATCGGCGTTGGCGAAGGCTTAGAGCAGTTGCAAGTATTCAACAAAAAAGAATATGTCGATAGCCTTTTTGGGAAATAAAACTTTAGCTATTTTTGGCAAGGAAAACATACTATTTTTTTAGTAAAATAGATAAATGTTGTTCGTCTTAGCCTAAAAAACATTCCCTAAAATTACAAAAATATTATTTGTTCAGACCAGACAGATTTCAAAAATTTGTCTGGTCTAAGCTTTTAAAAAAAACACGCTTACTTTTCAACAAAAAAACATTTCCTTTTTGTTGAAAAACGCCTCAATTTTCAAGAAAAATCTTTTATGAAAACCAAAGCATTTAAAAATAAAGCTAATAAAGTAAATGTCATTACGCTCGGTTGCTCAAAAAATTTGGTTGATTCCGAAGTATTAATGAGCCAACTGAAAGCAAATGATATTGATGCAACACATGAAAGCGAAAAAGATGACGCAAATGTCGTTGTTGTCAATACTTGTGGCTTTATTGATGTGGCAAAACAAGAATCTATCAATACGATTTTGCAATATGCTGATGCAAAAACAGAAGGTGAAATCGAAAAATTGTATGTTACAGGTTGTCTTTCTCAACGTTACAAAGATGATTTGCAAGCCGAGATGCCAGAAGTTGATGCTTTTTTTGGCACTTTAGATTTGCCTTTTCTGCTAGAAGAACTCGGTGCAGACTACAAACATGACCTTATTGGAGAGCGGTCGCTTCTAACAACGCCTCCACATTATGCTTATCTCAAAATCTCGGAAGGTTGCAATCGTACTTGCTCATTTTGTGCTATTCCTTTGATGCGTGGCAAACACATTTCTAAACCTATCGAAAAGCTAGTAGCAGAAGCAGAGCATCTTGTCAAAAATGGCGTGAAAGAAGTGATGCTGATAGCTCAAGAATTGACTTATTATGGTTTAGATTTGTATAAAAAACGCCGTTTGGCAGACTTGCTTTATGCCTTAAATGAAGTGGAAGGCCTCGAATGGATTAGAATGCACTATGCTTATCCGCACAAGTTTCCGATGGAAATTATTGATGCTATGAAGGCTTGCGATAAGGTGTGTAATTATCTCGATATTCCGTTGCAACATATCAGCAGCAAGGTATTGAAAGATATGAAGCGTTTGATAACAAAAGAGGAAACTTACGCTTTAGTAGCAGCAATTCGTGAAAAAATGCCAAATATCGCACTCCGAACTACTATGCTAGTCGGTTTTCCTGATGAAACGGAGGAAGATATCGAAGAGTTGGCTCAGTTTATTAGAGACATGCGTTTTGAGCGTTTGGGTGTTTTTCAGTATTCTCACGAAGAAAATACAAGCGGTTATTTGCTAAACGACAATGTTTCGGCAGAAGAAAAAGCAGAGCGAACAAATTATATCATGGAAATTCAGCAGCAAATTTCTTATGAAAAAAACCAAGAAAAAGTAGGCAATATTTACAAAGTTTTATTTGATAGAAAAGAAGGAGATTATTTTATTGGCCGTACCGAATTTGACTCGCCAGAGGTAGATAATGAAGTATTGGTAGATGCAAATGAAGCAAGCAATTTTGTGAGAATTGGCGATTTTGCACAAGTGCGAATCACTAATGCAGAAGACTTTGATTTGTATGGCGAAATTGTGAGGTAATTATTTTTTAGCACATAAGTAGTCGGACAGATTTATTCTACAAAATAGTGAAAACTAACACGCTGAATATCAATACGTTAGTTCAAATCGTCCTATTATTAAATAGTGCTGGCACTTAAAAAACAAAAAAGACGTATCAAATGGAATTTTGATGCGTCTTTTTTATTTTGTTAATGTTTTTCATGAATAATCAACCCATCTTTCATCAATAGTTTTCTATCCGACATATTGGCTAGTTCTTCATTGTGTGTCACGATAACAAATGTTTGATTAAATTCTTTTCGCAAGTCGAAAAAAAGCTGATGTAAATTTGCTGAACTTGCCGAATCAAGATTACCTGAAGGCTCATCCGCTAAAATAACATTTGGATTATTTATTAAAGCCCTTGCTACTGCAACTCTTTGTTGTTCGCCGCCCGAAAGTTGTGAAGGCTTGTGCTGCATTCGCTCGCTCAATCCCAAAAAATCTAACAACTGTTTGGCAGCTTTTAATATTTCGCTATCTTTTCGTTGCTGCATCAAATAAGCTGGAATACACACATTTTCGACTGCTGTAAACTCTGGTAACAAATGATGAAATTGAAAAACAAAACCAATATGCCGATTGCGAAAACGTGCTAAAGCCGTATCATTGAGTTTCTGAATAGCTGTATCTGCAATAGTCAATTCGCCAAAATCTGGACGGTCAAGCGTACCCAAAATGTGCAATAACGTGCTTTTTCCTGCTCCAGATGCTCCAACAATAGATACAATTTCGCCTTTATCTATCTGAATATCAACGCCTTGCAAAACTTTTAAATTTTTATAAGATTTTTTTATGTTTTTTCCGTAAATCATGTTTTTTCAATATGAAATATACCTATACTTTTTGTAAGCTTCGATATTTAAGTAATGAAGTACAATTAAGTAATATTCAAAAAATTATTTTTTTTTCTCTATCTCTAAAAAAATGTTTAGCGTGTTTAAGGCTTAATCTAACCTCTACAAAGGCACACTAAAATAGATATTAAAATACGCTTGTAAATCTTGATAAGCAAAGTAGAACAATAAAACATTAAAAATAGCAATCACAGGCAAACCCCACAAAAAGTAAGATTTCCTAGACTTGTGACGCAACAAAGGCGACATACCAAGTCCGATGCCCACAAAACCAAACAATAGTGCATTCAATAATAGCACAGCTTCTGGAATTCGCATCGTATCTTTGCCAATAACATTTGCATTTGCTATCGCAATTCGTTTGTCATTCCACATCAAATAAAAAGAACGAATATTGATAAAAATAAATATAATCAGTAAATAGAGTAAGTTAATATTCACTTTGTTTTTGTTTGTAAGTACATAGATATGTTTTTCTTGCGAAAAAATGTTTCTTTTGTTAAACCTTAATTTTCAATGCGTTGGCAACGAATCGGCCGTTTATTAAATAGTGCTTGCTTCACAACTTAATAAATTATACACGTCCTTTGCCTTCTCTTAAAGCTTTTAGAAAATCGGAAGCAAAAATAAAGTCATTTAGAATTTGATTGGTACTTGTCAAAATATCTTTGCTACTGCCTTGCCATTCTTGAAAACCTTGATGCAAAAAAGTAACATTTTCGCCCATTCCCATGACCGAGTTCATATCATGTGTATTGATAACGGTTGTCATCTTAAATTCGTGGGTAATTTCTGTCAATAATTCATCAATAACGATAGAGGTTTTTGGGTCGAGGCCAGAGTTTGGCTCGTCGCAAAACAAAAATCTAGGATTCAATACAATAGCTCGAGCAATGCCCACACGTTTCATCATACCACCACTTATTTCACCAGGATATTTATCGTTTGCTCCCACCAAATTGACACGTTCTAAGCAAAAATTGACTCTATTCATTTTTTCTTTAGTTGTCATTTTGGTAAACATATTGAGCGGAAATAATACATTTTCGGCTACGGTCATTGAATCAAACAAAGCACCGCCTTGAAATAACATGCCTATTTTTTTTCGGATTTCTTTTTTTTGTTTGATATCTAGCCTCGTAAAATCGACACCATCATAAAAAATAGAGCCTGTTGTTGGTTGAAATAAACCAACCAAACATTTCATAAAAACAGTTTTACCAGAGCCACTTGTTCCAATAATTAAATTGCATTTGCCTGTTTGCAAAACCGTAGAAATGCCTTTCAAAACCTCTTTGTCGTCAAAAGATTTTTTTAAATTTTTAACTTCTATCATACTGAAAAAATTTAGGGCAAAAGATAGTCTTTTTTTTAAAGAAATACGATAACTAAGGCTAAAATTTAAGTTTTTTTTGCCATTACTAAGCAATTGATTGGATCAAATATTCAGTAGTCGTTCAGATGTTTTTTAGTATTTGAAAACAAAATAACGCATTGACAATCAAAGTGTTAGCAAGCTAAATAGGCAATATTATTTGGGTTTTAATTTTTGAAAAAAAGCTGATATTCCGAGTGTTGCAAGCAAGGCAATAAAAGCTGATGTTCCGAGTGCACCGCCATATCCATCAAAAAAAATGCTTTGGTTGATATAAATAATGCTAAAAATTATTCCAGAAAGTGTTAACAAGCCATAATTTGTCATTTTTTTCGAAGAAATCATACCGACAAAAGAAGCTCCTATAAATGTTAAGGGAATATTTTTTGTTAGATAAGTGTTAAGGATTTCAGGAAAGCAATAAAAAAACAAACCTACTATTAGCGACAATAAGGCAGAGGCTCTTACTGCACCTTGCTTTAGCTGTTCGCTGACGTAGAATGTAAGTATCGTTCCTACAATTCCTGTTAAAATAATGATGATATTGTTCATTTTGCTACCCAATAAATTAAGGAAACCATTGCGACACCTCCAAAAGCGATTGTTCCTAACTTTCCACCAATGCCTAAAAACAAGTTTTTGGATAACATAAAAAGAACACCTGCTAAAATTCCTGCCGCCATCGCAAAACTAATGGAAGGAACAACTGCTACGCTCGACATGCCTACAAATGTGCCGCAATAAATAGTAGCTGGCAATTTTTTCAAATAAGCCGATTCTTTGCTTATTGTCGGTAAAAATGATGCCAAAGTGCCTACAATTCCTGCCGCCAAAACACTGCCCAAATTGCCATAAATATTGAGTATATAGCAAGCTATTGCTCCAATAGGAATCCATATTGCTACCGAAAAGTTTTCGTAAGTATATTGTTTGTGATGCAAATCTAAGTGCATAAATCCGAACAACATCGTCAGCATAATGAAAAGCATCGGCATCATAGCATAAATCGAAGCAAGATTGTACTGCTCTTTTAATGTCATAGTCAAAATTGCAATTGGCAAAAATAAAAAAGTTATAAGCAGTAAAAACCGAATAACTTTGTGCGTTTTCAATAGTTGCTTTTTCGTATTTATCATATCTGTTTTTATCTTTTCAGATTTATGAAAGGCTTGCCATAATAACAGATTAGGTTCAAAAAAACAAATTTTTATACCAACAGTTCAGACATTTACACATTTTTTTATCAAAGGCTTAAACATATTATTTTTTTTAGGCTAAGTAACGTTCAAAAAATAACTTCTTTATTTGCGATTGACATTTTCTGACCTACTTCGTTGAAAAGCCTCGCCGTAGCTATGGCTATGACTGTGTTTTTTGTTAAATTTACAATTGTTATACAAAAACGCTTTATTTGTTTCGTAAAAAGAGGTGGCAAATACTCTAGAAGTACCTGCCACCTAAATATTTTTTAGTTGCTGGTGATAACGCACAACAACGGCAAGAATTATTGTTTTTTCAGCACTAAAACTTCTTGATAAGCAGCTTTAATTTGTGCAATCATTTTGTTCCAATCTTCGAAATGCTTTTTTTCAAGTATTAAAAAATTGATGTAAAGCTCTTTTTTATATTTTACTTTACCATTTTTCTCTTCATATTCTATTTTATATCCATACAAATCATTTTCAAATTGACTACTTTCTGGCAAATCATCAACAGTATAACCCTCTGGAATTTGCAAATCCATTTCGTAAGTATTGAGATATTGATATTCCATTTCCATGTCCAATTCTCGTTTTTCTAAGTCAATATCGCCGTGATAAAACTTTTTGTCAATATTGAGATTAATATAAATTTTGTCGCTTACCTTTTTTACATAATCAGGTATAACAAAATCATAGTCAATTTTTATTTCATCATTTTGACTAAAAAAACCTTCATCATTTACCTCTTTTACCTCAAACTTATTGTTGCCTTGTTGTAGAAAAATGTCGAAAAAAGGCAAATTATCGCTGTCTGCATTCATTTTGTCGTATTCTGCAAACACCTTTTGATAGCCTGTTAGGGTTGTTGTCGCTTTTCCGAGCAAATCGTTATCTTTAATGGTTAATTCATTTTTTTCTATCCTACTATTTTTTTCTTTTGGCAAAACAGGAACTTTTACCAACTCAAATTCTTTTTCTGATACGCCAATTAAAGCTTCTTTTCCTTGAATCATGGAAGTAGGCAAACCAAAAGGCAAATATTCACCCGTAGCATCTAAAAATACATATTCGTTATCCAATTTTACGGCTGCAATCATATGATTATCCACAATAGGCGAAGGCACATCCTTGTAAGAATAAGGACGGTCACGAGAGCCTATCCATGTTAAATAAGCCGTAACATTCGCCATTTCAAGCATTTTTACAATTATAGAACTCATATCTTTGCAATCGCCATATTTTTTTTGGCAAACATCGGCTGCTTCTCTTGGAATAAAACCACCCAAGCCATCTTCAAAAGCGACATACTTAATATTGCTCTGTACCCACTGAAAAATGCGTTTGACTTTCTCTTTTTCGTCATTTACATTGTTTGTTAAATCTGAAACAATATTCATTAATTGTTCGTCATTTTCTTTATTAATATCTTTTACCAAAGAAGAATACCATTGATACAAGTTGGCAACGTCGCCCAAAATGGTCGTTTCTTCTTGGCTTTTTTCGTCCAAAACCTTATTGATATAAATGGCTATGTGTGGTTCATAATAACTGCTACTTGGAGCATTGCTTGGAGCTTTTATGTTTTTTATGTTTTTGATGCTCCATTTGTAAGTTGTAATGCCTTTTTGCGTGCTTTCTTCAAAAGAAATATTATCTGTATTTTTGCCCAACAGTTTGTAAGTTATCTTTATGTGTTTGGGTACACTTACTTCAAATTTGCTGTCTAAAACAGGAGCATAACTACCAAAATAAAAAGCACCTAGCAAACGAGGTTCGGTAAGAGTTTCGGTATAGTTGAGTTCTGTAAAAGCGTCTGTTTCGATAGCTGGAAACACAAAACTTTTTAGCTTCATATCGCCATAAAAAATATTGCCAGACATAACATCTTTTGTTTCTATGTTTCCGACTTTTCGCTCTTCATATTTTATTTTTTTGCCTTTTTTTATAGGTACAAAAGTTTGTGCTTCCAATTCGCTAATATCCTCAAAACCACTATAATATATTCGTTTTTCGGCATACATAGCTGCTGTTTTAGCATCTAAAAAATACATTTTTTCATGTATTCGTCGTCTAATATCCCATTTTTCAGCTTTATAATCAATAAATAAATGCTCGTTTTTGTTGAGAAATACTACATTTTCGTCTGGGAACAATTTGTTTATGGCCGTTTTATCTATTTTTTGGCCATAAACACTCATATTTGCTATGATAAAAAGCCATAGCAAGTGTTTCATTACATTCATTTTGCGTTTGTGTTTAGTTGTTCAAAAAGTTGTTTTGGTTTTACATTTTTTTAGGTTAAGTACTATAATCTAAGTTTTTAAGATTTGTTTCATAAAAATGTTATGATAATATCAAGGTGGCAGGCACTTCTAAAGTACCTACCACCTAAATGCTAAAAAAAGAACGACACGCCCTTGTTCATATTATTACCAATAAATTGTTACGAAAAAAAATTAAGCTTTAAATTACGCTATTTATCTTTTTAGTTGCTGATGATAACACACAGCAACAGCGAGAATTGTCGCTTTTTTGGAATAAAATAACATATAATAAAAAGGCTAAAATGCCAATTACTTATATTACAATGTACTGAATAGCTTATAATTTATTTTCTTATTTATAAACGTTTAGATAGTTTTTTTATGATTTTTTTTAGTTAAAAAAACAAGGTATTTCAAAATATAAATACTTGAACAGATTTGTTCTACAATTTATAGAAGCCAACACCTTAGTTTTAAAGAAGTTAGCACAACTTACATTACTAATTATGTATATATTCTAAATATTGAAAAAGTGTAGGGCATAAGTGACAAAATATATTTTTTTAGCACTCACATTATAAAAACAAATCATTATTTTTTCAGACTGTTACTTTTTTTGCATATAACATTTGAGTTTTATGAGCATAAAAAAATACCTTATTTAGCTTTTTAATTAATAAATATGTAACTTTGCATTTCAATTCATTAAAATCATGAAAATAAATTGCCCAATTAAATGCCAAACACTGTTTAATAAAAAACAAATTTATTGCTGACGTATTAATAATTAGGTGTTAGTTTTAATGAAATGTCACATTTTTTCATTTAGATACTTATAAAAAGTAACACATTAAAAAAAATAGGTTAGAAAAACACAACTATGTGTATTGTGACATTTTTTTATCTCAAAAGCTTATATCTAAACAGTTACGAAAAAAAATTAGCCTTATAAGTAAGTAGTGCTTGGCACTTAACTATCAATATTTTATAATAAAGTTAAATTTAAAATTTTTGCTACATGAAAATAGCAGTTGTTGGAACAGGATATGTAGGGTTAGTTTCTGGAACTTGTTTTGCCGAAACAGGCAATCAGGTCACTTGCGTTGATATTGATACCGCTAAGGTTGATTTGTTGCGAAGTGGAGGAGTGCCAATTTATGAACCTAAATTAGATATTCTTTTAGAGCGAAATATTAAGCAAAACCGTATTCATTTTACGACAGATTTAGCCGCAGCAATTGAAGATGCGGAAGTGGTATTTTTGGCTTTGCCAACGCCTCCTGGCGAAGATGGTTCGGCAGATTTATCATATGTTTTGGGAGTGGCAAAACAGGTAGGTTTGCTCCTAAAAGACTACAAAGTTATTGTAAATAAAAGCACCGTGCCAGTAGGTACGGCAGAAAAAGTGCAAGCCGTTATTAGTCAATATACTGATGCCGATACGGAGTTTGATGTTGTTTCAAACCCTGAATTTTTGCGTGAGGGCGTAGCTATCGACGATTTTATGAAGCCAGACCGTGTAGTAGTTGGTACGGCTTCTGAAAGAGCTGAAAAAATCATGCGTCGTTTGTATGCTCCTTTTGTTAGGCAAGGAAACCCTATCTATTGCATGGATATCCGCTCGGCCGAATTGACAAAATATGCGGCAAATTCTTATTTGGCTACTCGTATTTCATTTATGAACGAAATTGCTAATATTTGTGAAAAAGTAGGAGCAAATGTCAATAAAGTGCGTATGGGAATGGGAAGCGATACTCGTATCGGTAAGCGTTTTTTGTTTGCAGGTGTTGGTTATGGCGGAAGCTGTTTTCCGAAAGATGTGTTGGCGTTGGCAACTACGGCAAAACAATATGGCTACAACTTCAATATATTAGACTCTGTTATTCAAGTCAATGCGAATCAGCGTGTGATTATGATGCAAAAAATCAAAGACTATTTCAACAATAGTTTTGAAGGCAAAAAAATCGCTGTTTGGGGTTTGGCATTCAAGCCAGATACCGACGATATTCGTGAGGCACCAGCTATTCATATCATCAGCGAACTGTTGGCTGGCGGAGCAGAAGTGACTGCTTTTGACCCTGAAGCGATGGAAAATGTAGCGAAAGTTTTTGGCGACCGTGTGCAGTTTTGCGAGAGTGCTTACGATGCTTTGCCAGATGCCGATGCTTTGGTTATCGTTACGGAATGGAATGTTTTTAGAACGCCAAACTTTGCGAAAATGGAAAAATTGTTGAAAAACAAGGTTATTTTTGATGGCCGTAATATCTATGGTTTAGAAAATATGGAAAAATTAGGTTTTTACTACAATAGTATCGGCCGTGCTGTGATTAATGAAAATGTGGCTGTGAATAGCTAGTATTTTTTTAAAATACAAAAACGAAAAACCGCAATGTACATTTAATACATTGCGGTTTTTTCATTGTTATATATTGTTGCTTATTCTTCGCTAGTGCTTTCTGTACTTTCTTCATTTTCAGAGCTTTCAGTCTTATTTGCAAAACGCTTGTTGTAATCTTGCAAACGACTTAATGCACGGTCTAAGTTGGCATTGAGTCTGCCTGATAGCTGCAATACATTGTAGATTATGTCTATTCGCTGCATCAACTCGTGGCCTATTGCAATAGCCGTATCATCTACTTGTTCGCTTATCTTTTCGCACAATACCTGCATCTCACGCCACAAATCAAATAACCTTAACAGCTCTCCTAACTCATCTATATTAATATTTCGAGGGATATAATTTTCAAACTGCTTCGCTACTCGATATGTATCTCGCACATAACCTTCACGGCCTGCTGCTACGGTGCGTATGCCTTTGCGGTCTTCGTCGGTTAGATGTACCGCAAATTTTGATAAAACGTCTGAAACTTGATTTAATGAACTTAAAACAGCTTCATGTTCAACATCAGTTAGCTTCTTTTCTAAATTGAGTTCTTTGCTCATAATTCTCTGGTTTTTTAAAAATTAATGGAAAAAAATTAAGTTAAAACATTATTGATAACACGGTATATTTTTTATATTTTAAAATAGATTACTCTAACAAACACTTTTATTATTGAATACTTGAGTAACAAATTTAATCTATTTTGTTAAACTTTGCAAATAATAATAATGGAAATAACAATAAAAAATATTTTTACTATTACTTAACTACAAACAATAGCTTAAAAAGCAATGAATTATTTTTTTAGTAAGCGAGCTTAGTTTTTTGGTAGGCAATGCCTAGCTTTCTAGTAGGCGAGCCTAGTTTTTTAGTAGGCAATACCTAGCTTTCTAGTAGGCAATGCCTAGCTTTTTAGTAGGCGAGCCTAGTTTTTTAGTAGGCGAGCCTAGTTTTTTAGTAGGCAATGCCTAGCTTTCTAGTAAGCGAGCTTAGTTTTTTAGTAGGCATTGCCTAGTTTTCTAGTAGGCGAGCTTAGTTTTTTTATAAGCAATCCCTAGCTTTCTAGTAAGCGAGCTTAGTTTTTTAGTAGGCAATGCCTAGCTTTCTAGTAGGCAAGCTTAATTTTTTTGGCAATAGCTAGTTTAAATCTGGTTTTATTTTTTTTTGAAAAGAAATAATGAAAGCTTGTATTTTCTAATAAAAAAGCATTAATATTGCTTTGTGTTAAGCTAGTAGTTATTTTGATAGGTAAGTGCCAAGCACTATTTAATAAACGGTCGATTCGTTGCTAACGCATTGATAATTAGTGTGTTAGCTTCAACGAGAAGTATCATTATTTCTATCCAACTACTTATTTAAGTTTTTTCACAAAATTTTAGATAAAAAATAACAGTAAAATCAATAAAATAAAAATGGCAAAATCAATAGAACCAAAAATTAGAGATTTAGGTAATGGCTGGCTTAAATCTCACAACTTACATTATGTACAAGAAGGAAATGACTTACACAGAGAAATAGATAATGCACTTTCAAGTTATTATTCAAAAACTGGAGGAAAAGGAGGAAATCGGCCAGATACAAAACTGTTGTTGAAAGATAAAAAATTAGATAGCTATCCTGTTTTGATTGAATATAAAGGCCTTAAAAATAAGCTTGTAAAGCTTGATAAGAATGGACAAGTTCAAAATCGCAACGCTAAAAATGAAGCTCATTTAAAAAATATCAGTTCTTATGCCGTAAATGGTGCGGTGCATTATGCCAATGCAGTATTGCATTATACGAGCTTTACCGATGTTATTGCTATTGGTATGACAGGATATGAAGATAAAGACAAAAAAGGCAAAATTCATCACGAAATAGGTGTTTATTTTGTTTCAAAAAACAATCTTGGTTTTGGTCAAAAAATAGGCAAATATTCAGATTTTTCGTTTTTAGCTCCTGAAAATTTTGATGCTTTTATTGAGCGAGTGAAAAAATTGAAGCTAACAGAAAAAAAATTAGAACAGTTAAAAGAACAGAGAGAAAGAGAGATTGATGTTAGTTTGGTAAAACTCAACAATGATATTTACCAAAATGAAAAAGGCTTAGGAGAAAATGACCGTGTTTATCTTGTTGCGGCTACTATTATTGCAACTCTTGGGATACACGATAAAGTTAAACCACTTGAAAAATCTGACTTAAAATCTTCTACCGAAAAAGGTAAGACAGATGGCGAAATAGTAGTAAAAAAAATAGAAGACTTTTTGGAAGAAAGAAAATTGCCAAAAAAGAAAAGAGAACTAATTGTAAGAACATTAAAAAATACGCTTTTAACTGACAATATTAATAGAATAGATGAAAATGGAGAGAGTCAATTAAAAAGAGTATTTGCCAAAATTGTAGATGATTTGGGCATTTATTATAAAATAGGTTTGACGACCGATTTTACAGGAAAGCTTTTTAATGAAATGTATGGTTGGCTTGGTTTTTCGCAAGACAAACTCAATGATGTAGTGCTTACGCCTACTTATGTTGCTACGCTTTTAGCAAAACTAGCAAGAGTAAACAAAGATTCTTATGTTTGGGATTTTGCTACTGGCTCGGCTGGCTTGTTGGTAGCTGCTATGAACGAAATGCTAATTGATGCCAAAACTAATATCACTTCGCCCAAAGAACTTAGACAAAAAGAAATAGATATAAAAGCAAAACAGCTATTAGGTTTAGAATTGTTGTCAAGCGTATATATGTTAGCCATTCTAAATATGATTTTGATGGGCGATGGAAGTTCAAATATTTTGAATCAAGACTCTTTGAATGACTTTGACGGTAATTATGATTTTGGAAAAAAAGAAAATAAATTTCCTGCCAATGCTTTTGTACTTAATCCGCCATACTCGGCAGGAGGAAATGGGATGGTTTTTGTAGAAAAAGCACTAAATATGATGAACAGAGGCTATGCGGCTATTATTATTCAAAATTCGGCAGGAACAGGAAAGGCTATAACATACAACAAGAAAATTTTGCAAAAGCATACCTTATTGGCTAGTATAAAAATGCCAATGGACTTATTTATCGGAAAATCAAGTGTGCAAACACGCATTTATGTATTTAAGGCAAACGAAAAGCATGAAGCGGAAGAAATGGTAAAGTTTATTGATTTTTCTAATGATGGTTATACTAGAAGTAATCGCAGAAAAGCAAGTACCAACTTACACAATACAGACCAAGCCACAGAACGTTATGAAGAATTAGTAAAATTGGTGCGTTTTGGCAGCAGTAAACTCAATATTTTTACCGAAAAAGAATATTATGAAAATACCATAGACCCCAAAAATGGTGCAGATTGGAATCAGTCGACTCCTATTGATACTAAGCCTACTTTGCAAGATTTCAAAAAAACAATAAGTGATTATTTGGCTTGGGAGGTAAGTCAATTACTTAAAAATCAAGATACAGAAACAGAAAGCTTGGGAAAGTAGATACCCTGCTCAACGAGAAATTAGAAAATGTTGAGTGGGGAGAATTTCTATATAAAGATATTTTCAATAAGATTATTCAAGGTAGAAGACTAAAAAAAGATGACCAAATTGCAGGAACGATACCTTTTGTAATGGCAGGAATCACAAACACAGGGATTATAAATTACATTTCAAATCCAATAGCAAGTTTTCCTAAAAACTCAATTACCGTAGATATTTTTGGAAATACTTTTTATCGAAATTATGCTTTTGGTGCAGGTGATGATACAGGTGTATATTGGAATGATAAAAAAAACTATTCAAAAGAAGTCATGCTATTTTTCACAATATCAATGAAAAAGTCTCTTTTGGGAAAATTTTCTTATGGTAAAAAGTTAAGAAGTTCACAAAGTTTTAATTTTAAAATGAAACTTCCAATTAAAAACGGCGAAATAGATTTTGAATTTATGGAAAGTTTTATAGCAGAGTTGAAAAGAGAGCGTATAGCAAAGTTAGACACTTATTTACAAGTTATGGGTTTAAAAGATTATAACTTAACAGAAAAAGAAGAAGAAGTTTTAAAAGATTTTGAAAATATAGATTGGGAAACATTTAATCTTGAAAATTTATTTGGTTGTGCTACTCGTGGTAGGCGTTTGAAAAGTTTAGATAGAATTTTAGGTAAGCTACCTTTTGTGACAGCAGGAGAAAGAGAAGAGGGAGTTTCGGCATTTATAGGAAATGATGTATTTGTTTTTTCAGAAAATACCACAACAATTGATATGTTTGGCTCGGCAAAATATAGAAATTACAAATATGGAGCAGATGACCATATCGCTGTTGTTCATACAAACAACCTTTCAAAGTTTGCGTCTATTTTTGTAACAACTGCTATACATAAAGCATCTTATACAGGAAAATTTAATTATGGAAGGAATTTTTATGCAAAAGACGCCAACCAATTAGATGTTTCACTTCCGATAAAAGACAACCAACCAAATTATGAAATAATGGAAACGCTCATTTCCGCTGTTCATAAGCTAGTTGTAAAAGATGTGGTTTTGTATGTTGATGAAAAAATAACAGCTACAAAAAGTGTTGTTTCATCTAAAAACAAAAACTAAACCTACAATAAAAAAGGTGTTAGGCATTTTAGAAATGCCTAACACCTAGATTTATTTTCTTATTTAGAATTTTGCAAGTAAAGTTAATTTCAAAATAAGCTACTATTTGTTATAACAAATCCTGCAAAGTCTTCGGTCTCAAACCCTCCAGCCATTTAAAACCACGAATAATAAAATCTCGTGGCTTGACTTCTTGAATAGGAAAAAAAGTAGCCGTAGGATTTTCGATAAAGCTAATTCTATCGACATTATCGGCCGTAAAATATACACGCATCACGCTACTTTGAGCTCTATTAACACCTACAAAAGCCTTATCTTCCTGTTTTCCTCTTCCCTCCTCCTCTTCTTGTGCATAATAAATACTTTCGGCATTGCCATCTACTAGCAGATAATCGACATTGCCATCATCTTTGAAATAAGCCGTAATATATTTGCCATTTATCTGATTATAAATGCCATCTTGCAATTTGTTGGCCATAAAAGCATTGCGTCTAAGCTCAATTAAAGTAGGTTCATTGTTTTCGGTATGAATAAAAATTGTGTCGGCATTCAATTGATATTCGTCAGTCCACAACACAGGATTGCCGTACATCTGAAAGCTAGAATCGGTAAAAGAATAAAGCAATGAATCGCAAATTCCTTGCATACCTTTTTTCAATATTTTGACATTGCGATAGGCATAAAAAGCCTTGATACTATCAGTTGTAACAGCCGTAGTAGTGTCTGGCAACGAAAGCGTTGTGAGCGTATCAGCAGTGAGATAAAGCGAATCATTGTCCGTCACATTTATCATCAAAGCATCATCGTAAGCTTCAACTTTATCGTTTTCCTCATAAAAATTTGCATTCTGACTTCGTATTGTCAAATTGCGAGCCGTATCAATCAAAACGACATCTCCCCTAGCCTTTCCATAACCTTCTTCGCTGTTATATTCAAAATCATTGGCTGTCAAATTTCGTTTTTCGCTAGTCATACTAATTCTATCAGCCAACGAAAGTTCATCATTTTTTGCATTATATGTTCCAGAGTTTGCTTGAATCGTGCTGCCTTCATTGATGATAGTTGTCGGGCCATTAAAATCGGCTTTTTCCGTATCAATATTATAATCGAGTTGTTGCGTTTTCAAGCGATAATCTGGCGTTGTCAAATCGACATTATCATTAAAAGTCATGCTGCTAGATTTACCATGATATACAGCGGTTTGACTCGTCAAAATAGTTTCTTTATTTACCAACTTTCCGCCGCCACTATACGCACCTTCTTCCGTTTTGGCGTTGTAATCCATTTGCTGCGAAGTAATTTCCATTTCGCCATCTGTCATTCGCACATTATCATATAGATATGCTTGCTTTGTACGCACAAAATACTCCACCGAATCGGCGTAAACATCTTGCTTTTGGTCAGTCAAATAAACATCGCCTTGCAAAATAGCCTTTCGAGTATTGAGATTATACAACAAAGAATCGGCAGTAATTTCCGACTTTTTATCTGTCAATTTTACATTTTTATAAAAAGTCGCCATTTTCGTATTGCCATTATAAAACAAATAGTCAGCTTTTATATCAACGGAATCACCTTGCGTAATATGCACATTGCGATAGGCTTTTATATTATTTTTATTCTTAAAATAATAAGCACTATCACAACGCATAATAGCATCGTCTTGTTTTAGTTTGACATTTCCTATCAAACGCCTTGTTTCTTCCTTTTCATCTACGCTAACTTCTAGCTTATCGGTGCTGATAATTTCAATAGTTTTAGAATCATCTTGCAAAGCATCGTTTGGATTTTGAGCTTGCAAAAATATACAACTCGAAAGTGCGAAAAAGAGAACGATTTTTTTTAAAAGTAGTTGCAAAATAGCTTGTTTTTATTTTTTTGAATGATGAAATTATCTATTAATCTGTTTTGTTAGCCAAGTTTGAATATCCTTCAAACACGCATTAGAAACGGTATGCGGCATATTTTCGTATTCTTGATATTGCAAATTTACAGGCAGTTGTTCAAGAATTTTTTTGGCATTTCGTGCCTCTTCAATGCCTATGACATCGTCGGCTGTGCCATGCGTAACAAAAATAGATAATTGTTTCAATATTTCCTTATCTGTCGTCAATCTTTGCATCAATTTATCGTCTATTCGGCCGCTCATAGCTACCGTTCCAGCTATTTTAGGCGTGTGTTCGTTTTGTGTCAAAGCCATTTCCAAACTCATAATTGCACCTTGACTAAAACCCATCAAATAAATTTCGTTTTTGTCAAATTCAAACTGCTCGCCCAGATTTTCGATAAAAATTCTCAATTCGCCACAGCTTTTTTGAATATCGTCATCGTTTCGCACTATATTTTTTTCTACAAAATCAATGCTATACCATTTGTGGCCATCAGCATCAAGCTGCATAGGTGCTTGCACACTCAAAATTAAAAACCGCTCGTCTAACACTTTTGAAAACTGAAACATACTTTTGGCATTACTACCATAGCCATGCAGCAAGAGCAATAAAGGTGCTTTTTTATGGCTTGTCGCAGCAGGTTTTCGCACCAAATAAGTGAGCGATAAATCTGCCGTCTTAGCCTTTTTCGTTTCAGAAACAGCCCTTGATTTGCTGATATTTTCGCTTGTTTTATTGATATGCGTAGAATTTTGTGCTTGTTTCGCTTTATTATTTCCGCAAGAAATGCAAAATATACTACACCATAAGAAAACGAATAGTATGTTGTTTAATTTCATTATTTGTTATTTTTTCCAGCTATTCTCGCTTTGAAATAAAATAAATATTATAAAAAAATATCTGCTTGTTT
>JBMZCV010000034.1:0-35553 GCA_049613665.1 Chitinophagales bacterium
TTTCTTTGGCACTTTTTGGAGCGAAAAACAATATTCTTGTTATGCTTAAATTCGATACCCCACCTGTCAGGTCTAAGCTAATTTAAAACTTTTTTTTCAATAACAAGAAAGAAATGACATATTTTTTAGCCAAAATTGTCAAATCTAAAAAATTATGAGCTATTGTAGTTTTAGAAATATGTCATTTCTCACATCTTTAAAACTATAACAAATTTACTTTACAGTGTAGTAGTTAGACAAAAATAATGATACATTTCGTTGAAGCTAACGCATTCATTTTCAGTACATTAGCAACGAATCAGCCATTTATTAAATATTGCTTGGCACTTAAAAAAACTAACTAACTAGCGTTCCAATATTTTCGCCTTGCACAATTTTTCTAAGATTGCCAGCCTCATTGATGTCGAAAATGCGAATAGGCAATTTATTTTCTTGGCATAAAGTGAATGCTGTCATATCCATAACATTCAATTTCTTTTCTAGCACTTCGCTAAATGAGATAGAATCATATTTTGTCGCTGTTTTATCTTTTTCTGGGTCTGCCGAATATACGCCATCTACCCGAGTAGCTTTGAGCAATAAGTCGGCTTCCATTTCGATAGCTCGCAAAGAAGCGGCCGTATCTGTGGTAAAATAAGGGTGTCCTGTGCCAGCCGAAAAAATGACAACACGCCCTTTTTCGAGATGTCTAATGGCTTTTCTTCTGATATATGGCTCGCAAATTTTGGGCATTTCGATAGCCGATATCAAACGAGTATATAAACCTACTTTTTCGAGCGTATTTTGCAAAGCTAAACCATTCATAACAGTAGCCAACATACCCATATAATCGCCCGAAGCTCTGTCTATTCCCAAATTTTTGGCCTGTCGTCCTCGAAAAATATTGCCACCACCTACCACAATGGCCAATTCTATATTGTCGAGCTTTACGATTTCGTTGATTTGGTGAGCATAATTCATTATTAAGTTGGCATCAAAGCCAAAATCTTCAACACCCATTAGTGCTTCGCCACTCAATTTGAGTAAAACTCGTTGTGGTTTTTTTTCTGTTTTTTGCCGCACAATGTTGGGCAAGCTTTTAGGTTGTCCGTTTTGTAATAACATAAATTTTTTGTTAGTTTCTTGTTTTTTATTTTTCAAAAAAAAGGAATTTTCTTTTCGGCTGAAAAGTTGCAAAAACAATTGAATAGTTACGTTTTTTGCAAAAAAAAAGAGAACATTTAAAATGCTCTCTTTTTCAGTTTTTTTATTTCTTAATAGATTCTCTTACAAAAGCAGTAACAGTCAATGCTTTATCAATGCTTTGCAAAGCTTGACGAACTGTTTGTGAACTATCTTTTACATATTGCTGATTCAATAAAGTATTGTCTTTATAAAATCTTTTCAATTTTCCTTCTGCAATACGGTCTAAGATTTTTTCTGGCTTGCCTTGAGCAATCGCCTGCTCTCGTCCAATTTTCAATTCTTTGGCTTTTGTTTCTTCCGAAACACCATTTTCATCAACAGCAATTGGAGACATTGCAGCAATTTGCATTGCTACGCTTTTGCCCATTTCTTTAGCTTCGTCGCTAGTTTGATTAAGCCCTACCAAAACGCCGATTTTGTTGCCAGCATGAATATAAGGTACAACAGCCGTGCTGTCTAAACGCTCATAGCTAGAAATTTGTAATTTTTCGCCAATTTTGCCTGTTTCATCAGTAATTCTTGTGCCAACAGTTGTTCCGTTCATATCAAGAGCCAATAAAGCCTCAAGAGTTGCTGGATAATTTGCTAAAGTAATATCAGCAATTTCGTTTGCGAAGCTCAAGAAACCAGCATTTTTAGATACAAAGTCTGTTTCGCAGCTCAATACAATAACGATACCTTTTGTAGCATCATCATTTATTTTTGCAATAGCAGCACCTTCGCTAGTTTCACGGTCAGCTCTTTTGGCAGCTACTTTTTGTCCTTTTTTTCGTAAATAATCAATAGCAGCTTCAAAGTCGCCATTTGCTTCTACTAAGGCTTTTTTGCAGTCCATCATGCCTGCACCAGTCGTTTTGCGAAGTTTGCTTACTTCTTTTGCTGTTATTTTAACACTAACGCTCATTATTAATATTTTTTTTGTATAAATTTAGAGTGAAAATATATTGATAATATTTTGTAGCTATTTATTTTGTTTGACTAAATAGCTACCATATTTTATTGACATATATTTATATCTACTCAACGTAGGCATAAACACATTATAACCAAAAAGGGTTCAATACTTCTTATTTGTAGTAAGTGCCAAGCACTATTTAATAAAGCATTCGTTTAGTTGCTAACGCATTGATGTTCAGCGTGTTAGCTCCAACGAGATGGATATTTATTTTTGTCTGACTACTTATTAGAGACTGTTTAGATTTTGTTTTTGATGCTGAAAAAGCCAAAGTCTAACATTTAAACAGCCTAAAAGAACCATGCTTGGTACTTAAACTAAAAGCACGAGTTAAGGAAGTGAAATCCAAAAAATCGTGCTTTGTAAGTTTTTATAGTATAAAAAAGAAAAACGTTTTTAGCTTTCTGTTTTATTTTCTTCTGCTGGTTTTGGAGCAGGAGCTTTTTCTGCTTCTGCAACAGGAGCTGCATTTTGGTTATTGGCTCCTCCGCTATTATTAGTATCTTTTCTACGTCTTCTTTTGCGATTGTTTCTATTACGTCTTTCGCCGCCTTCTTTTTCGGCTCTCATGTTGTTTTCCGTATTGTTTTTCTTTCTTTCTGCCAATCCTTCTTTGATAGCATCTACTAAGAAACGTGTCAGTAAAGATACAGATTTAGAAGCATCATCATTTGCAGGAATAGGAAAATCTACAAGAGTAGGGTCAGAGTTTGTATCGACAAGTGCAAAAGTACGCAAGTTTAGTTTGCGAGCTTCAGCTAGAGCAATGTGTTCGTGTGTAATATCTATGATAAACAAAGCTGCTGGCGGACGACGCAAATCTGCGATACCACCTAATACTCTGTCTAATTTTTCTTTTTCACGGCTCAACATCAAACGCTCTTTCTTTGTGAGTGCTGATGCGTTTTCTGTCAATAATTTTTCGAAAGTTTCACGCTTTTTGATAGACTTGCGAATAGTAGAGAAATTGGTAAGCATACCACCCAACCAACGTTCTGTCACATAAGGCATATTTACTTCTCTAGCCATATCAGCAACGATATCTTTGGCTTGTTTTTTAGTAGCAACAAATAATATATCTTTACCGCCGCTAACCAACTTACGCATACCGTCAGCCGCTTTTAGCAAAGAAGTATTAGTTTTGTTAAGGTCAATGATGTGTATGCCTTTATGTTCCATGAAAATGTATGGCAACATTTTAGGATTCCATTTCTTCTTTAAATGACCAAAATGTACGCCTGCTTCTAGCATTTCTTGCTGTGGAATACCTGACATTATATTGAATATTTATATTTTTAGAAAAAGAAATAAGCTTTTAAATCTGCAAAGCTTATTATTTTAAGTGTCAAGCACTAAAGTAATATAGCCTTTTGGGGTTGCTAACACATTTAAAAATGAGTATGTTAGCTTCCGCAAGTTGGCTCTTTATTTTTTTAATGTTTGACTAAAGCTGTTTTATATTCACTTTTTTTGAAAATAAAACAAATACTTTTGATACCTCATAAAAAAAGGTCGTGCAAAGTATTTTGAAATCATCCAATGAATGGATATTAACGCTTGCTAAACTGCGTTCTTTTACGAGCTTTTCTAAGTCCCGGCTTTTTACGCTCTACTACTCTTGAGTCACGTCTTAGCAAACCATCTGGTTTCAACATTGGACGAAATTCAGCGTTGTCTAGTACCAATGCACGAGAAATGCCTAAGCGAACAGCTTCTGCCTGTCCTTTGATTCCACCGCCTTTTACATTTACTTTCACATCGTATTTTCCTACGGTGTCTGTCAAACGAAATGGTTGCGATATATTTTCTTGTAGGTGTGCAACAGAAAAGTAATCTTTTACATCACGTTTGTTTATCGTGACTTTGCCTGTGCCATAGCTCAAATATACGCGGGCTACAGACGCTTTTCTTCTACCTACTGTATTTAATTGTTGCTCCATAATATGATTATATCTCTAATTTTTTAGGTTGTTGAGCTTGATGCGGATGTTCTGCACCAGCATATACAAACATTTTTTTGAACATTTTTCTGCCCAATTTAGTTTTAGGCAACATACCTTTTACGGCTCTCTCTATCACGGCATAAGGTTTTTTCGCCATCAATTGGCGTGGTGTTCTTACCTTTTGCCCACCCGGATAACCTGAGTGAGAGAAATATTGTTTTTGGTCCATTTTCAGACCCGTAAAACGTAGCTTATCTGCATTGATAATAATAACATAATCGCCACAGTCGATATGAGGAGTATAGCTAGGTTTGTGCTTACCTCGTAGTATAGTTGCTATTTTGGTAGCTGCACGACCCACTATTTGACCTTCCATATCAACGACATGCCAATCACGTTTTACGTCTTCTTTTCGTATTGAAACGGTTTTGTAACTTAGTGTATTCACAATAAATTTATTTATAAGTGCCAAGCACTAATTTTAATATTAAAAAGTTGATTTTTTGTTAATGTATCAATTTATAAATATTATAACTTCAACAATTTAGTAAGTGCTTAATTTCGGACGGCAAAGGTAGTTGTTTAGTTGTTGTAAAACAAGATTTTTTTAAACTTTTTTTTTATTTTGATTCATAATTCATTGATAATCAGTCGAATTTTCGCATTTTTTTTTTGAGCTACTCAAAAAAGATTTTAAAAAACTGTTTTTTATTTATTCAACCAAAAAAGCAAAACGATTGTTATATCTTTTTTTGGCTTTTTGTATATATTTTTTTTGCGAAAAAAAAATATATAGTTTAAATTGTCATTGTTGTAAAATACTATTTTTTAAGCCAAAAGACACAATTCATAATAAAGTGTTTGCAATTTAAACAAATGCTTTATTAAATAAAGTGCTTGGCACTTAAAATGCTAGAAAACATCTCAAAAATTACTTTTTAGTTTCTAAAAATACTAGAAAAATGAACATAAAAAAAACATTTGAAAGGTTGCAAAAATGGGTAGCACCACCAAAACCCAAACGTACTATAAAGATTCTTTCTATTGATGGCGGTGGTATTCGTGGCGTTATTCCTGCTATGGTATTGGCAAAAATTGAGGAAATTACCAAAACTCCTACTGCTCATCTCTTCGATTTGATAGCTGGTACATCTACGGGCGGCATTTTAGCTCTTGGACTAACAAAGCCAGACAAGAAAGGTAGTCGTCAGCCTGCTTATCGGGCTGCCGATTGGCTACACATCTATGAGGAAGAAGGAAGTGCTATTTTCAATCAATCTATGTGGGAGCGTTTGCGGTCTATGGGTACTTTATGGGAGCGAAAATATCATGCTCAAGGTATAGAAAAAGTATTGGAAAAACGCTTGGCAGATACTCGTTTGAAAGAAGCGATTACAAATGTTTTGATAACAAGCTACGAAATGAAATATCAAAACCCTTGCTTTTTTAAAAGTCGCTATGCAAAAGAACGTTCAGAGTTTGATTTTTATATGAAACAAGTGGCCAGAGCTACTTCTGCCGCTCCTACCTATTTTGAGCCTGCTCGCTTAGAAGTTCCAAATTCAAAAGAGCCTTTTGTGCTAATTGATGGCGGTGTGGTGGCCAACAATCCTGCTTTGTGTGCCTATGCAGAAGCCAAAAATATGTTTCCTGATGCCGAAAACTTCTTGGTTGTTTCTATTGGAACAGGCGAAATGTCACGACAATATGGCTATGAGCAAGTGAAAAAGTGGGGCTTAGGTGGCTGGATGCAGCCAATGTTTAGCCTTTGGTTTCATGGGCTGAATATCACGGTAGATTATCAGTTGAAGCAGCTTTTGCCCAAAAAAAATGGTGTAGAACAGTATTATCGTTTTCAAACTATTTTGCCAAAAGAATCTGAAAATCTTGATAATGTAAATATTGACAATATTCAGATGTTGAAGGAAATCACGCAGCATAATATTATAAAAGACATGGAAGGGGAAATAAAAGAAGTGTGCGAACAGCTATTGAAATTTTAGGCTTGGCACCTCATTTTTTTTTCATAAAGAAATAGAAAAACAATAAGTATTATATTTTGTAGTTTAACATTTGTAATTTTTTTTTATAAAAAACTAAGAAATATTTTGTTTATAAAAAAAAACACTTACCTTATGCAAGCTTATTTTGAAATAATTATGGAAATTAATTAATAACAAATTAGATTATGATTTTTTGACGTTGATTTTGAATGAAAACGCCGAAATAATAAAGGGAAAAGACATTTTTTGAACTAAAATTGCTAATGTTGAATAGTTATCTTTTTAGTAAATGGTCATTTTTGTAATAAATATTTTGCACTTAATTTTCGCAATTTGTAGCATATTCTTATTGAGATGTTTAGTTAATATTTTTAGGATTCAAAAAGGCAAGCATCATATCTGATTTATAAAATAACAAACTTATTTTTAGACTTAACGTATGATTATGCAAGACATTTATGGCATATAACAAAATATGCTATTTTTTATTAAAAAAGATTTAATTTATGACAAAAAAGATTACAAACCTCCTTTTGTTTTTTTTAGGAGTGTGTTTATGTATTAGTTGGAACACTTATGGACAAGTTCCCCCAAACGATTTAGAAGGAGAAGCGTTGAAAACATGGTTGAAAGCAAACTATTATGATGATTTGCACAATGAACTGACTTACTCTACTGCCCGAATGTATTTATATAATTATATTGACAATGAAAACAACACGATAACAGATGTGTATGCTGGCTATGAAAAAGCATGGACTTATGGCGGCACAGGCACAAATCCAGCTCCTTTGAATTGTGAACACACCATTCCGCAAAGTTTGTTTAGCTCGGCTTATCCGATGCAGTCCGACTTGCATCACCTTTATCCTGTTTATAGTAGCTGGAATAGCACAAGAAATAACAATCCATTTGCCGAAATAAATGATGCCCAAACTACCAAATGGATGATTGGCAATGCCAGCCAAGCGACAAAACCTACCAATAATATTGACGCATATAGCGAGTATAGTGCTGGCAAATTTGAACCTAGAGAAGTGCATAAAGGCAATTTGGCTCGTTCTATGTTTTATTTCTATACGATGTATCCATCGCAAGCAGGCGATATAGCTTTGGTTGCTGACCCTGATATGCTGTACCAATGGCACTTAAATGACCCTGTCGATGCTACCGAGCTGCAACGAAATGCTGCTATCGAAACCTATCAAGGCACGAAAAATCCTTATATCGAAATGCCAGAATTAGTTGCACGAGCTTGGGAAGTAAGCCTTCCTACAACCGATACAACAACAACTGATACGACAACTTTAGCTGGCTTTGCTTCAAATCTTCTTATTTCGGAATACATAGAAGGAACAAGCTATAACAAATCTATTGAAATTGCTAATTTTACAGGCGAAACCGTTGATTTAAGCGTATATTCTCTTCGTAAAAATGTAAATGGCGGCAGCAATTGGTCTGGCGATTTTACACTAAGTGGCAGTTTGGTTCATGGCGATGTTTTTGTTGTTTCGCACCCATCTGCTGCTACTGTTTTGCAAAACGAAACCGATATAGCTGTTAGCGGATTAAATTTTAACGGCAATGACCCTATTGGTTTGTTTCAAAATGATGTTTTGATTGATATAGTAGGCATATTTGGAGGAGGTAGTGCTTATTTTGCAAAAGATATAACACTTGTACGAAATGCCAATATTGTTGCTCCAAATACTGCTTATACAGATACTGAATGGACGATTTTTGGCACTAATACATTTTCTAATATCGGTAGCCATGAGATGTTGTTGGAAGTAGAAGATACCACAACGACAGAGCCAACAGATACTACTGCTGTGGCGTTTGGAACAGAGCTTATCATTTCTGAATATTTTGAAGGCAGCAGTTACAACAAAGCTGTCGAACTAACCAATATGACAAATGAAACCGTTGATTTGGAAAGCTATACTTTGCACAAACAAACAAATGGTAGTGGCAGTTGGTCATCAGGTTTGGATTTGAGCGGTGAAATATTGGCAGGAGAGTCTTTCGTGATTGCACTTAATAGTGCTGCTCCACAATTGTTGGATTTGGCAGATTTTATTTCAAACAATACAGCACTAAATTTTAATGGCAACGACCCAATAGCTTTGGCAAAAGATGGAACATTGATTGATATTGTAGGCGATTTTGGTGCAGGAAAAAATACTTTTTTTGGCAAAGACAAAACACTTGTTCGCAAGGCTAGTATCAATAGTCCAAATTCTGCCTTTGATGAAAATGAATGGGATAGCTATCCTAAAAATACAATTGACTATTTGGGTACTCATATTTTTGGTTCGGCCAAAAATATAAAAAAACCTAATGCTCTCCAGACTGTTCAATTATATCCAAATCCGTTCGACAATTATGTAACTTTATCTTACGAATTAATACACCAAAACGAAAATATTTCTATTCGTTTGTTTGACATTAATGGCCGCTTAGTTGAAATACTGAAAGACGAAAAAAATCTTTTTGCAGGCAAATACCAGCAAATAATTGCTACTGAAGAATTGTCAAAAGGCATCTATTTTATTCAAATATTGACTAGCAATGGCATGAGTGCTAAACGTTTAGTGAAACAATAAAACCCTTAAAATAGCCAATATATTAATGACTGACTATTTTATGCTAAGGTATTGATATTAACCTTCAATTTCTTTTTAAAAAGGTTTGTTCAACTACCTATTACAAAACTTCTATTTTTTATTAAAACAAGAAATAGAAGTTTTGTTTTGTTTGTAGCAACCTAGCACAAAAACAAGAGATGTTAAAACGTTTTTTATTAAAAAAAAAATATTTTTAGAGTATAAAAAACAAAAATGAATGATTTATAATTTGAATGCGTTTTAGTATGATAATCAGTTTTTTGTAAAAAAAATGTAACACTTTTTCATTATTATATATTTTTTATAGCACTATTTTATAGCTTGATTTAGTCCATAAACTTGCTATTTCAATTTATTTTGCTTAATTTTGTATAAAAAAGTTAAGTAAGTATTTTGTAAGTAAGTATAATAAGAGCAAACTATCATAGTTTGCTTTTTTTTTTTGTAAAAATTAAAGCTTGGAAAATACATTTTTTTTCCACAATATTGAAGCTTTTTTCCAAAAAAACTGTTTCAAAAAAACACTCACCCTAATAAAGTCATTTTTCAACCATAAATTTATTAAGTTTATCGTTTCAAATGTCAATCGAAGTTGTAACTTTGCCGCATGAAAGTTACAATCATTTCTATTGGCGATGAATTGCTCATTGGCCAAACTATAAACACAAATGCTGCTTGGATGGGCCAAAAGCTCAATGAAGCATCTATCAAAGTGTATGAAACCATTAGCATTAGCGATACTGCCGAACATATCAAAAGTAGTGTACATAAAGCCTTGCAACAATCTGATGCTGTTTTGATAACAGGTGGACTCGGTGCTACAAAAGATGATATTACCAAAAAAGCATTGGCAGATTATTTTGGTTCTAAAATGGTTTTTCACCAAGACATTTGGGACGAACTCAAAGCTTACCTCAAAAAAAGAGGCCGTTTGCAAGTAGCAGAAAGCTTGAAAACTATTGCTATGATTCCTGACAATTGCGACTTAATACGCAATTTGCGTGGAACGGCTGCCGCTATGTGGTTTGCTCACGGAAAAAAAATAGTAGTAGCTATGCCTGGTGTGCCACACGAAATGAAAGATTTCATGGCTAGAAGTGTTATTCCTCGCCTTCAAAAAGAATTTGAAACACCAAAAATTATTCACGAAAACCTGATGTGTTGTGGCATTGCCGAAAATGTCGTGAGCCAACGCATCGAACATATCGAAGATAATCTTCCCTCTTATATCAAAATTGCATATCTTCCCAATATGGGTATTTTGCGTGTTCGCATTTCAGCAACAGGAAACAATGCTGAGAAGTTGGCTATGGAAGTAGCCGAAGTAAAAAAGCAAATTGCAGCAATCATTGGCACAAAATACGTTTTTGGAACAAAACAAGATACCATAGAAGAAATCATAGGCAACTTGCTGATAGCTCAAAACAAAAAAATGGCTATTGCTGAAAGTTGTACAGGTGGGCGTGTTGCCCATCAAATGACGCTAGTAGGTGGTTGTTCACGATATTTTGAAGGCAGCTTAGTTGCTTATTCCAACGATATAAAGCAAAGCTTTTTGGGTGTAAAAACAGCTACTTTGAGCCAATATGGAGCAGTCAGTCAGCAAACCGTAGAGGAAATGGCACTTGGTACTATACAAAAATTTGATGTCGATTATGCTCTTGCCATTACAGGCATTGCAGGCCCTAGTGGTGGCACAGCCGAAAAACCTGTTGGAACAGTTTGGATTGCAGTAGCAAATCGTTCAAAAGTATATGCTAGATTGTTTACCTTTGCACGCACAAGAGACCTAAACATATTACTTACCTCAAATGTAGCACTCAATTTACTGAGAAGACTTATTTTAGGAATGGAAGTCTAAGCAACTGTTTAAATTTTATCCTTTGGCTTCTAAAAAGCAATGGTTCGGACATTTATACCTTTTTTTATCAAAGGTTTAAACATACTATTTTTTTTAGGCTAAGGAGACCAATATTTGCAAATTTAATGGCCTTTTGAACTGAAAAATAGTATGTTTCCCTTGCCAAAAGGTGTTTTTTATTCAACTGAAAATTGTTATAAAAAATGTCAGAACCATTGAAAAAGCAAATTCCTAAAAAAAACAAAAACAAAAGCAAAAACGATATGACAAAAGTATCTGAAAATACGACAAATCCACCTTTGAAAGCAAGAGATTTTGCGAGCAACCAAGAAGTACGTTGGTGTCCGGGCTGTGGCGATTATTCTATTTTGAAACAATTGCAAAGCGTGTTGGCAGAAAGTGGCGTACAAAAAGAAGATGTCGCCATTATTTCGGGCATTGGCTGTTCCTCTCGCTTTCCCTACTATGTTGATACCTATGGTATGCACTCCATTCATGGCCGAGCTCCTGCTGTTGCGTCTGGCCTTCGCATTGCCAATCCCGACTTAAATATTTGGGTAGTCACAGGCGATGGCGATGGTTTGTCTATTGGTGGCAACCATTTTATTCATGCCTTGCGTAGAAACCTAAACCTCAATATAATGTTATTCAACAATGAGATTTATGGTCTCACAAAAGGGCAATATTCGCCTACTTCACAGCAGCACAAAATTACGAAATCTACGCCAATGGGTTCGCTTGATTATCCAATGAATCCGCTTGCCTTGGCTCTTGGTGCAAACGCTACTTTTGTGGCTCGCTCTATGGATAGAGATGCCAAACACTTGCGACGTATGCTGCACAGAAGCAATGAACATCAAGGCACTTCGCTGCTCGAAATTTACCAGAATTGCAATATTTTCAATGATGGTGCTTTTTTTGCTTTTACCGAAAAAACGAGTAAAAAAGCAACTACAATGTTTGTAGAACACGGCAAACCGCTTGTTTTTGGCCAAAATGAAGAACTTGGCATTCGGCTAGATGGTTGGAAACCACAAATCGTAAATTTGGAAACCAGCGAATATACTTTAGCCGATTTGTGGATACATGACGAAACCGATTTGTTTAAAGCTCAAATGTTGGCACGATTTTTTGACGACCCAAAAGCAAACGAACATTTTTTTCCTCGTCCTTTTGGCGTTTTATATGCTATCGAAAGAGATTGTTATGACGATTTGCTTCATGCACAAGTAGCAAAAGCTGTTGAGCAAAAAGGCACAGGAGATTTAAATGCTTTGATAGCTGGCTCGCAAACATGGACGATTGCATAAGCGTTTTTTTTCACAAAAGAATGAGGTAAAATAACTAAAATTGATAGCAAGTAACTTTCGCACTCGCATACGGCCGCAGGTTTCGCCAAAAAAAATAAGTTATCACACGCCTATACTTTTTGTTGGCTCTTGCTTCACCGAAAATATAGGTTCAGTTGTGCAAGATTTGAAGTTTCAAACGCTTATAAATCCGCATGGCATTTTGTATAATCCTTTTTCTATTGATGAAACATTACAATCATTTTTATTGCAAAAAAAGTTTGACATCAATGATTTGCATTTTTTTAATGAAAAATATGTGAGTTTTAGACATCATGGCCGTTTTTCAAATGCAGATTCCGAAAAATGTTTGGAGGCGATAAATGAAAGCCAAAAAAAAGCCATAGATTTTTTAGAAAAAGCCGAATTTCTTATTCTAACGTATGGCACAGCTTATGTATATGAATGGCGAGAAAATGGCGAAGTTGTAGCAAATTGTCATAAAATACCTGCTCGAAATTTTAGGCGTTTTCGTTTGAAGGTAAGCGATATTACCCAAAAAATAGGTGCGACAATTGAGGCATTGCAAGAGCGATTTCCGAAGCTAAAAATAATATTTACGCTCAGTCCAGTTCGACATTGGAAAGATGGAGCGGCAGAAAATCAAGTAAGCAAAGCCGTTTTGCGTTTGTCTATTGAGGAACTTTGTGGGCGTTTTGCCAACACATTTTATTTTCCTGCCTACGAAATTATGATGGACGATTTGCGAGATTATCGTTTTTATGAAAGCGATATGATTCACCCCAACAAGACGGCTATTGACTATATTTGGCAACATTTCAAAGCCTCTTTTTTGGAGGAAAAAGACGAAAAGCTGATGCAGGAAATCAAAAAAATAATGCAAGCAGCTACGCATCGGCCATTGCAGCCTAAGAGTGAGGCACATCTGAAATTTAAGCAAAAACAGTTGGCAAAAATAGCTGTTTTAGAGAAAAAATATGGTTTTTTAGATTTTGAGATACAAAAAACTAATTTTCAGACGGAATAGCAAAATTGCTAGTGCTAAATCAATAGTACGAACATTTATACATTTTTTATCAAAGGCTTAAACATACTATTTTTTTAGGCTAAGGTGGCCACTATTTACAAATTTTATAGCTTTTTGAACTGGAAAATAGTATGTTTCCCTTGCCCAAAGGCGTTTTTTTTTATTCAACTGAAAAATGTTATAAAAAATGTCAGAAGCATTGCTGAATAAAAATTTAAAAATAAGTCACTTTCAACTTATCTATTTTTTGGATAAACCAAAGTCCTTCTATTTTTTCCAAATAAAATTCTTGCACAAAATTGCCATCTTTGTGTTGCGAATCATAAGAATTGTAATCGGCTACTACTAAAGCTTCGTTTGGTTTTTCATATTTCATGTAGCAAGCAATAAGTTGCGTTTTGTAGATGCCGCCATAAGCTTTTGTAGAACCAAAACTTTCTAAAGAGCCGCTAAAAGCATCTTTCGACATACGATTGTAGGCAGCCGTAAAATCTTTGCTACCGAGTTCGGCAATCCAGGCTTTTACAAAACGTTCTGGCTCAGTTTCTTGCTTATAATTTGAAGAAGCAGATGGCGAGGAGGTAGAGTAAATTTCTTGTAGAGGACTATAAAATTGTTTTTGATAGGTGTTTCGGATATAAAACAACATCAGAATGCCAAGAAACGAAACGGCCATCACAAGCATAAACAAAAAACGCAAGCGAGCATCTTTGTTGAGCCACTGCACAATACTATCATTAGCATTGCTAGTAGTAGGTGAGTATGACATTTGGTGAGCCGTTTCTCCAAGCTGAGAGTCGTAGCTACTCCGACTCCATGCGTCAGAAAGCACTTCATAGGCTTCATTGACGAGTTTGAATTGTTCTTCAAAAAAAGGGTCGTTATTGTTGAGGTCTGGGTGAAATTTTTTTGAGAGCTTCCGATAAGCCTCTTTTATTTCATTGATAGTAGCAGTTTTGTCGACTCCTAGTATATGGTAATAATTTTTCATGCAAAAAAAATAAGGTCGCTAAGTGCCAAGCACAATTTAATAAATGAACGATTTGAGCTAACGTCTTGAAAATTAGTGTGTTAGTTTCCACAATTTGTAGAGTGTTTGGGTGCTTAATTATTGCGTTTTTTATAATGGAGTAAAAATAAGCTTATTTTTCTTTTTAAACAAAAAGAAAGAAAAATAATTGTTCATTAATTTGTTAAAAAAATTTTTTAAGCCAAAAAAGAAAATCCTAGCAGCCTTTTATAATCAGATTAGTATATTAAACGTTTAAATAATAAAAGAATCTTAATTAATAAGTCAATAGTTTGGACATCTATACATTTTTCGAAAACCTGACAGGTTTAATAAATAACAAATAATGTAAAACTCTACAAAAAAAAATGTTTGAACCATCGGCAAGTGAAACATAAGAAATAAATTGTTCACTTAAAAAAAAACTAACACATTGATTTTCAATATGTGAGCATCAAATCAGTGAGTATATTAAATAGTGCTTGGCACTAAGAAACAAATTACATTAATTATAATTATGAAATCAATCAGCAGAATATCATTTGCAATAGTATTTATCAGCAATTTATGGGCTATTCAAATAGCAGAAGCACAAACTTTTCAGTCCAATGCTTTGGATAGAACACAAAACCGAAGCCAACAACAACGTGGACATGCACGTTTTACGCCCAATACGCATTCAATATCAACTACTACGACAACGAATACAAACACGAATACTAATACTCAATATGCACCAGCGTATTATGGCGATGATGGTTTGGCTTTGAGTGTCGAAAATACGGTTTACAAAATAGAATTGGGTTTGTATAGCAATCCTAATGTAACAGATTTTAGCAAGCTCAATGATTTAGGAGCTATTAGTACCGAAATGGCTATGGGTACAACCAAACATGTTTTGTTGGGTGATTATGCAGCCGATATTGTACCACGAATTTTGAATGAAGTGATAGCACGAGGTTATAGCACAGCAGTTATTGTGCAACGCAAAGGCGACCCTAAAAATACGCTTAATCCGTTTGCGATAGTGACACCACCGCCAAGTTTGGTTATCACAGAAGAAGTATTGAAAGATGTGGTTGATAAGCCGCAAACCATGAACACGGCTGATGTAGTAGAACCAGCATTTCACGAAACACCTATTGCGGCTGTTTCTAGCATGAAAATTTTGCCAAATGAAATAGGCGAGCAGGTAACAGTAGAGTTTTCGACACCGCAATCTCAGAAAGTGTATATCGGAATGTTTGCGGCAGATGGTAGCTTGGTAACCGATATTTTTGCCGAACAAGCCGACCATACGCAAGCCTATAAGCGAGTAATCAATACAAAAAAACTAGGAGAAGGAGTTTATACTTTCAAACTACGAACCGAAGCCGAAGAGTTGATTTTAGAAGAAGTATTTTTATATAAACTGTAAAAGATATTTTTGAGATACATAATAGAAAAGGAAAAAGGAGATGAAAAACTGATATTTTCATCTCCTTTTTTTATTTTGGACAATTTGACATGTAAATCAAACAGGTTTTATAAAGTGTTAGCACAAATCATCTTAATGAATGATGCTTGTCACTTAAATTGTTTTTTTATTTACCATCGCCAACTCTTTTAGCTCCACCTCTTCCTTGCTGGCCGCCTGTTTCGCCTTTTTTAGACGCACCACCACGGTCTATTTGACTACCTGTTTCACCTTGTTTAGATGCACCACCACGGCCGTCTTGTGTCGTAGTAGAAGGAGTTGTTGTTTTAGGAGGAGTTGTTGGTTTAGTTGTTGGTGGTTTTGGTTTAGTAGTTTTCGGTGGTTTTGGCTTAGGTTTAGTAGTTTTTCCAGCACCAATACCTGCTGCTGCCGCAATCATTTCTTCTACACGCACCGACACGGCATCGGCTACTTGTTTGTCGCACTCTTCGAGCAACTCAGCTCTTAGGTCTGTTAGATGAGATTGTACGAGTGAGTCAACCGTAGCTTGCTGATTGGCTTTCATGCCATCTAAGTTAGCAGCACTATCGCAACCAACCATAAATGCTAAGGCTGAAAAAAATAATATTGGGAGAATTTTTATCTTATTCATGTTTTTACTTTTTTTATTGGATATGAAATTGAATTACAACGAATATCTGCATTTTTCGAGATATTCATTTTTTTTGATACAAAAAATAAATTAAACCATATTTAGCATTTAATGCCTTATGCAAGTTGTCTGACAAAAATAGTTTTATTTTGCATTAGCTTGACAACCTTTTTGCGTTTTAAAACATCAAAGTAATGTCAATGTTTTTATTTTTTGTTTTTATTTTTTTTGAGAAACCTTAAAAACAGAATCTGCTTTGGCAGCTACTTCACCATCCATACGACTTTTGCAAGACTGCTCTACGGAATCACGCAAAGCAACAGCATGAACTTCGATGAGCGAATCTACAACTGCTTGTTGCTGAGATGTATCTAAAGAAACAGAGTTGTCCGTGCAACTCCAAGTTGCCGTCATGCCTATGAGAGCTACAACGAGCCATAATTTCATACTTTTCATGTTCTAAGAAGTTTAGTTAGTAAAATTAATATGTTGAAAATAAATTTTTTTGTCAAATGTCATACACTAATTAATATAGCCTATTTGAGTTGCTAATACATTAGAAACAAGTGTGTTAGCTTTTATAAAAGAGTTGCTTATTTTTAATGTTTGACTAATATGCTATTTAATAACAAGACAATCCTTCACTAATGTATTGAATTTTAGCGTATAAGCCTTCTCAACTTTGTACTATAGATTTTTGAGATTGTTTATTTGAACTTCTTTTGCCTAATAAATGTCATCTTTATGCTAAAAGAAGGACAAATCATATTTTTTCTGTAATTTTATAGCATATATAGCAAAAAAAAAGCAATTTACGACTTATTTTATAAAAATCAAGTGTTTGACCTTACTTTTTGCAAATGATTTAGCCAATAGATATATCTAAGAATACACAAAAGTTATTAAGTTTAAAATATATACCAAATTACTTTAAGTTAGCAGATGTTAAAGCTTTTTGCATATATTCAATGTTAAAACAAATAGTACAACAAACTATTTTTCTATGACCTAGTTGGCATTACAAAGTTAGTGATATGTAAGTGTAAAACAACACAAAATAGAGTCTTATTTTAGATAACAAAATGAAAAATAAACTTATTTTCATAACTTTAAGATAGCTTGACTATTTTAGGCTTGTAAATTCATAAATTTTTATTAGTTTTGTAGCAGAAAAAGATAACTTTTCTTTTATTATCATTTTATTTTTAGTATTATCACGTTTGTTTAGATAAGTTTGATAAAAAAGAAAAATAACAATATTTATTTTTTTACATATACAAGAAAACCATTTTTTTATATAATAATGTATCGTATTTAAGCATAAAGATACGAAACCAAAGATTTTGCTTTCCATTTGTGTCAAAAATTGCATCTACTTGCGATAGACTGACATAAAAAAAGCAAAATAAGTTTGTTTATTACCGTTAGCTATATATATTTGCATTTGGCTAGAAAAATGTACATTTCTTTGTAAAAAAATACAAAAAAACTATCATTCATTCTAAGAAGTAGGTTTATAACCAATATCTATAAACCATGCACACAGTAAAAATTAAATAAAATTAAATATAACGATTAAAAAATTACACCTATGTTAAGTAAGAAACACTTACTGTTTTTATTCGTTTTTTTGCTCGTAGGCTCAACGGTCGCATTTGCACAAGACGAAGAAGAAGCAGGTGCTGAGGAGACCAACTCAAAAGCGTATCCTTATCCAGCAGCAACGAGCGAGGAGTACAAAGATTTTGTACCGAAAAAAAGACACGACCAACAAGACAAATTTATTGACGGAAAGTATAACTTTCCAGCTAAACCTAAAGATAAATGGGAAGTAGGGCTTAATGTAGGAGCTTTGTTGATAAGTGGCGATGTAAAAACAGGTTTGGGAAAATGGTCTGCAAGCGGCAACTTTGCTCCTAAAGCAGGTATTGGACTTCATGTTCGTAAGTCTTTTGGTTATGTGATGTCTTTGAGAGTAAGTGCTATGATGGGTACTACTTGGGGACAAAACTGGCAATCAACTTATGGTTGGGCTACTAGCAGTATCGGCACTACACCTCCAAACCGTGCTTTGGCAGGAACAATAAATGGAACAGATTTATATGCTCCATATAACGATGCTAGAACGCCTGATTATTTCAACGAAGCTACCTCTTCGGCTGACCCTGTTTTTTATAACTATCAAACGAAAATTCGTGAAATCGCTGTTTCTGGTATTGCAAATATCCACAATATCCGTTTTCACAAGCAGCAAACAAGTATGGACTTATATGGTATCTTTGGTGTTGGTGGATTTGCATACCGCACTATGATGGACCAACTTGATGCTAACGATGCAGAATACGATTATAGAACTATCACTACTAATCAAAGCTTATATCAAAATCGTTCAGATGCTTTAGATGCTTTAGAAAATTTGAGAGATGGTACTTTTGAGTCGCAAGCAGAGCGTCATTTCGATGACTTTACGCCTTTCGACAATTTCTCTTTCAAACCTACTGCTCATATCGGTGTAGGTGTAGCTTTCAAGCTTTCTCGTATGATAAACATCGGCTTAGAAACGAAAGTGACTTACACTAACGATGACTTGCTAGATGGACAAAGATGGCAAGAATGGGGTGCTTTGACGCGTGACTATGATACTTATAACTATACGGCTATCAATTTCAACTTCAACTTGGGTGGCAAAAATTCTGTTGAACCACTTTGGTGGATGAATCCTTTGGATTATAGCTACGAAGAAATCGCTAACGAATGTTGCGATGACTTAGACTTACCAGACTTCAGCGATGACGATAATGATGGTGTGCCAAATGCTTGGGACAAAGAGCCAGATTCTCGTGAAGACTGCCCTGTTGATACACATGGTAGAATGCTAGATAGCGACCGTGATGGTATTTTAGACTGTGATGATGAATGTCCACATTCTGCTGCTTATAACTTTGCTGGCGAAAAATTGGATTTACCAAATGTTGTTGATGAAAAAGGTTGTTATACTGATAAATTTGATTGCAGTTTAATAGAAAATTTCTGTGACTGTGTTAAAACATGTGTACCACCACCACCACCACCACCAAGAATTACACTTCCTCCATGTTATGCAAGCTTGCCAAATATCTTATTTGACTTAAACAAATACTCTGTAAAAGAGCAGTTTGCTTCAAGTTTGAGAAGTGCTGCTGATTGGGTAAATGCTAATCCTTCTTATGATTTATGCGTAGTTGGCCATACAGATGTTAGAGGTGGCAATGGCTACAATGATGTATTGTCTTGGAAACGTGCTAACGAAGTTGTAAACAAATTGGTGAGCGAATATGGTGTAAGCCGTAGCCGTTTGAAAGTACAGTTTAGAGGCGAAATCGACAACGAAGTTGGCGGCTTAGAAGACTCTCCATTCCGTAAAGCTATCGATGCTGACCACGGTTTGAACAGAAGAGTAGAATTTAGATGCTGCGGTGGCAACAACTCTGATATGTCTATGCCAGCAGGTCCTAAAAATGCAGGTTCAAGAAAGCCTCGTCCATAAGAAAAAAATTAAATTTCAATAGCATGTTTATATGCTTTTGTCTTTTAAAAAAAAAAGAAAAGCAGTCTTTATGAAATTTCATAAAGACTGCTTTTTTCTTTTGTAGGAAAGCTTGGGTAGGTATAAAATCTACCACTATTAAGCCTTTTTGTTGCTGGTGATAACACGCAGCAATGGCGAGAGTTGTTGTTTTTTTTGAACAGAATAAAAGTGTAATGTTTTATCTAAGGGTTAGTATAACTATACTAAATCAAACGTCGAACTTTGCTATTCTCACTTAGCTTCAAATTTTCTATATCTACATTTTCTATCAAATTGATACCTGCATGTTTGCCTACTTCAAAACTGCCTAAATCTTCCTCAAAATCCAATAGTTCAGCACCATTTAAAGTTGCCCAACGCAGCAAATCTGCAAGTAGTATATGTGGTGCAGCTTTGCTGATGGTTTTTAGCTCCGACAAAATGCACAATTGCCAATTGGATGTAAGACTATCCGTACCAATGGTTATTTTAGCATTTTCTTGGATGAAAGCATCAAAGTTTGGCAATCGGTTTTCGATATATAAGTTGGCATTTGGACAAAAGCACCAATATACATTTTTGCTATAAGCGTGAGCAAGTTGTATGTCTTTCGTAGTGCTAAAAGTATTGTGTACCAATAGCAATTTGTGTTGTTTCGATAAATGTTTTAAGGTATAATTTAAAGAATTTGTTTGAGTTGGGCGAAAATATTTTTTACTATCAAAATTCAAACCTTCATAAAAGTCATAAAAATCGCCTTTTCCTGTTTGAAAAAACTCATTTTCTGCTGCACATTCTTGGTTGTGAATAGAAACTATACCATGCTTTTTTGCGTTGTTGAAAACCGCAATTTTTTCGAGCAAGCTGCCCGAAACCGTATAAGGAGCATGTGGCGAAAGACTTGCGGTAGAACGTGCAGCCGTAGGCACTTTTTCTAAAACCGCTATTCCAGCTTGCATAGCAGTCTCTGCTTCGTTGGCTTTAAATTCTAGGAGTTCAATAAAAGTATGATACCGCAAATTGCCTTTTGCTTTTTGAGCAAAAGAAGTCGTATCATTAGAAATATCACCTATGGCAGCGATACCATTTTGTAGCATTTCTTTTTCGGCTGCTGCAATAGCTGTTGCCATCGTTTCTGCCGAAAAATCATTTCTAATTTTCAGAATGGGTTTTATAAAATTGACTAAACCTGTGCCAGTAGGAATAATATTTTTGAGATAAGAAAGTTCTAAATGACAGTGAGTATTCACGAAATTTGGGCATAAAATGCCTTTATATTTTTCTGTATCTGAATAGGTTTGAGGAGGAGCAACCTCCAATATTTTTCCCATTTCATCAATGATTACGATACCATTTGCGATAGGCTCGCTATGAATTGGGAAAATATAGTCAGCTTGAATTTTTCGCATAGCGTTTTTCATTTTGCATTAAAAAAAAAGAATGTGAACGAATAGATAAACATAAAAAACGAAAATTTAGCTTTTTCAGACTACTAATTTCAAAAAATAAAGCTAAAGAATTATCTTTGCCTACTCATTCTTTTTGTGTAATTATTTACGTTATGACAATTTTGATTAAAAAAACTCATATCTAGATAGTTACCTTTTTATTTACAATTTTTTCTAACTAAACATATTATGATTCAACGTATTCAAACCATTTACTTGTTTTTGGCCGCTGCTTTGGCTATTGCATTTATTTTTTTGCCCTACGCTATTAGTGGCACAGAACATCTGACAGCACTAAAAGACCCAATACCTGCCCTTGCGATTTTGGGCGGAGTGACTGGCTTTTTTGCTCTACTAAATATTTTCTTTTTTAAAAATCATCGACTGCAAATCAACATCTGCCGATTTGCTATTTTGTTGCTATTGGCAACGGTTGGAGTAGGAATATTTTTTGCGATTCAACATACAGGCACACCCGACTTGCCAAATTATGGAGCAGGATTTCCTGTTTTGAGTTGGATATTTTTACTTTTAGCAATGCGAAATATTCGAAAAGACGACAAATTACTTAGAGATTTGAGAAGTGGAAGATTACGTTAAAAATTGATAAAATATCATTTTCTATACAATAATTAGTGATTAAAAAAGACATGCTGCAATAGATATTGCGGCATGTCTTTTTTAATTATGTGAGTTTATAAAACTTGAAATGTAACTAAAATGTAATTTTTATGTTATGAAAGCATGACAAAAGGATAATAGTGCAAATGTAAAAAGCTGATTATCAACTTATTAAATAGAATAATTTGAAACAATGTTTTTTTTTGGTAAATGACAATAAAAAAACAATTGCTTATTTGGCAATGTATTTGAATAATGAGAGTAGAATAAAGCAGATATATTTAATGAATAGTCTGAGTATATTTTTTTAGCATATTTAATTTGACAGGTATGTAAGATAAATTGCTTTAGTATGATATAACTATTTTAAAGTTAAATATTCACTTGTATTTATTAGTCACAAAAAAACTTTTGTTTATTATGAGATATTTAATTTTATTCTCTTTTTTGTCATTACTAACAATATTTAGTTCAAATGCTCAAGAATTGAATATTACACTTACTTTTCCAAATTCTGGCAATGATCGTTTGTCTGTTTGTGGTGGTGAGCGCTTAGTAAATCTTGATATAGAAAATATTAGCGGAGGAAGTTTGTCTGCGGTAAGTGCTGAATTTGACATTTCATCTATTCAGGGAATTGCTGCGACAAGTACGTTAAGCGGAGCTGCTGGAGCAACTATATCAGCATCATCTCCCAATCTTATTGTTGATTTGCCAGATATGACTGATGGCGAAATTATTTCTTTTGAGGTTGGTTTAGAGGCATTATGTGATGCTATACCTGCTGTTTTGGCAGGTGCTGCTACAAATTTTGATATTACTTTTAGCTTTGCAGAAGGCGATGGCACAGAAACAATTAATACAAATAATTTTGAAATTGTAAAGCCAGCCTTATCAATTATAGGCGTATTGGGAAATAGTGGTGAGGCCAATATTTATGACGCTGCTTTTGGCGAACAAGCTACTATCGTTGCGAGTGTTGCTAATGCAGGCGATGGCCCTTTAAGCGAATTTGTTTATTATGTAATCGATCATCCTAGCTTGGCTTTGGTAGATGTAGCAGTTGCTGGTACGTCTCTAACGGTTTTAGGAACAAGCGGAGATACGACTTTTGTTTTGGTAGATGCAGTTGCTATTGCTAATGCTGCACCAGGGCCACAAACAAACGATACAGGTTTATTTCAGTTTAATGAAATCTTAGATATAGAAGTTACTTGGTTGGCAGATGGCTGTTTTGATGGAGATGGCCCAGATGCTGTTCATGGAGCACAATATGGTTGTACGGCTGACCCTACTTTATCTTGTCCAGACGAGGAAGACGAAAGAACATATGGTGTACGATACGGTTTTTTTAGGCCTGAAGTGACGGCAGCTAGGGTAAGTACATTTTTGGAAGAACACCCTACTTGTTATGCTACCGATGAGCAAACTATTATTTATGAAATTACGAATTCGGGAACGGGTTTATTAACCGATTTGGTAGTAGATTTTGATCAACAAAGCACACCTAACGCAGCTTATGATTTTGAATATGCCTCGAGTTTGGCTGGGCCATATAGTGCTGTAACAAATTTTTCGCAACAAAATGCTGATTGGAATGATGGAGAAGAAACAGGTTGTTTGTCGCCTTTAGGCTATGAAGACATTGTTTTTACGATTACGGTAAACCTTGACCCTGGAGAGTCTATTTTTATCAGACATAATGCGATTGGTACTTGTAATTGTGAATCTGGTTGTGCTGTTGATACACAGTATGGAGGTATGTTAGATGATTTGACTTACTATGATGGTTGTGCTAAAGAGTATTTTGAAGATATTAATTTATATCGAGACAGTCAGTATGCTTCTTGGAATGTATTGCCTGAAAGTCCGATAGAATTACAATTTGGCGAACAATATACTGCTACTTATAGTACGGAGTCTTTCCGAGTAGATTGGTGGTATGATGGAAATGATTTTAATGATTATCCGAGCGGTGCCAATTATTTATTTGATGATTATCCAAACTCTTATGTAGAAGTAGTTTTTACATTATCAAATGGTTTAGACTTTTTGAATGGTGCAGGTGATGTGATTTGGCAAGATACTGAGGGCGATATCGTAACGCCTTATTATATTGACTACACAGATAATCAAGGTGGCGATGATATTTTGACGATAAGATTTGATGGAAGCTTTGATGGAAATATTTTTAATCCTTCAAAATCGCAAATTTTAATGAACTTTGAAACAGATTGTGCAGAGTTTGGAGCTGGTTGTGTGCATAATGCTACTATTTCGCAACAAACATTTTTTACAACTGACCCTGCTTGTAATTGTTTGGAAACAATGAGTTGTGCTGAAACGATGAATTACATTGCCTTTTGTCCTGATGTGTGCGATTGTGTGGGTTTAAACTTTGAACAGCTTGACTCTGAACGTCTTACTTTAGGAGAATCTGATAGTGACGATAATGGACAACCTGACAATGGCCCTTACAACACACCTTTTTTAGAAACAGACCGTTTTATTAAAGGCGATACTTTGCAATCTACACTATACGGAAAAATCACTACCGATGCGACTTATCCTTCTTGGGAATATGCTTTTGCTTCTATTGATTTCGGGCATAGCGATATTTTGCCTTTAGGTGGAGAATTAACGATTTATGAAAATGGTGGAGCTACTTATACTTGTTCTTTATTGCAACAATTTTTTGATGGCACAAGTATTGTCACAAATATTAGCCCTCAAAACTTAATCGATTTAGGCTGTGGCTTGCCACCTGGTTTTTTATATGAAGATGGTGACTCTTTAGTTTTAACCTACCAATATCAAAATACAGAATATCAGGGAAGTGATGTTGTATTTGTTAATTATAATGCTGACTTTTGGGTTAGCGATGAGGATTATGGTGTTAGTCGGTTTTCTTGTGTTCCTAGAATAGGCAGATATACACAAGTAGGTACGCCTGTAAACTATGCACAAGTAGAAGACCAAGATTTTTCGGGCTGTGATAGTCCAAGAGCTGACTTTTATTTTTGGCGAAGAATAGGTGGCGAAGATATTGATTATTTTCCTTACGAATATAGAGGCGATTTGCAATTTTTGACACAAGCTGTTTTTACCATCTCTGACCCTGCTATTTTGCTAAAAGAATTTCAAGTTAGAATTAGAAACAAAAACCTAAATGGCGACAACTTGGGCGAAGTCATTGGTAGTTTTCCAGACGACCCATTTTATATCTCTCCTGATGATCCTTTTGTAGTACAAAGTGGAACTACTTATACTGTAAATTTGCTGGATTATATGAACGCAAATTATGGTGGTTATCCAGATGTAGATGAAGGTTTTAGTGTGAATATTGAACCACAATACGGTGCATCATGTTCTACGCCTCCAGGAACTGACTTTACAGTTGATTATGATTATCATTTTACTTTAGACCCAACAGTATTAGGTAGTGTGAGTCATACTCAATCTTATACAGACCAGCGTTATAACTTTGTTGGTGGTGCAACACTTGATATTCAAACTGCTGTAAGTACGCAAACCTTGCTGCATGATAATGCTTGCTTTATCTTTGATGTGGTAAATACAGGAAATAGCGATGCCAATAATGTTTATGTAGCTTTTGATAGCCCAACAGGTGGAGTTACAGTAAATGAATTAGTGGAAAGCGGTACACCTGTCAGCGACAATTTGGGTATTTATGTTGTAGGAGACCTTCCAGAAGGAGATACCAAAACATTTGAATTGTGTGTAGGAGCAAATAATTGTAACACAGATAGTATCTTTATTTATGTAGGATATGACTGTTTGACTTATCCTAGCAGTTTGACCGAAGCTTTATCTTCTGGTTGTGCCGAGCCAAAGCCGCTTTATGTAGAACCAACAGAAGCTGAATTAGGTATGGTGATTATGTCGCCTACGGCAGTTACAACAACGGATTTATGTACTGAAACCGAATATATCGTTCAGCTTTCAAGTACACTTGCAGGAGCATTAAATACCATTAACTTTTTGTTTGATATGCCTTCTGGCCAAAATTATGTGCCAAATAGCTTTGAAATTGCTTATCCACCTCCATCAAGCGGAAACCCTGCTGATGCGACTTGGCAAGCTTCTGCAAATCCGACAATATGGTCTGGAAATGCCTACCAAATTATAGTTGATGACCAAGTAGCTGCCTTAGATGAGAATGGCTTGTTGGGTACAACTAATATTGGTCAAAACTATATGTTTGTGCGGTTTCGTACTGATACTGATTGTAGCTATATTTCTGGTGGAGCAGTAAATTTTTATAGTTGGGCATATAACTCTTGTGGAGGATTTGCAAACAATAGATTTTCGCCAGCCAATGCTATTGAAATTAATGGTGCTACTGAACCATTTTCATCTAACATTAGTTTAAATACAAATTTATTAAATCCTTGTTTGAATGAAACAACAGCCATTGATGTATCAATAGACCTATTGGGAGGCTCTCGAAATACTGCTGCTGGAGATTCTATTAGCCTTGTTTTGCCAGCAGGTATTACTTATAATGCCAATTCTATTCAAAATATTGGAAATGCTATTGCTACTGAACCTATCATTGAAAATATCAATGGCGAACAATCTTTATATTTTCCTATTTTAGAAGATTTGGGTAGTGGAGATAATATTAGTTTCACTATTGATGTAACAGCTAATGATGCAGCTCAAAGATGTGCCGATTATAATGTAATAGGAAGAACATTTAGCACAGACCAAGCTTTATGCGTTGGCCAAAATTGTAGCTTTAGAGTATTATCCGACGAAGACCAAGCTATTATTGGTTTTGTAAAACCTGATTTGAGTGTGAGCAATTTTAGTGCTACGGCAGTAGCCAATCCACCATCAAACGTAACTGTTGATTATACATTTGATGTAACCAATGCAGGTGAGCCTATTCCAGTAGGCTACGATACCAATGTTGAAATTTATGCTGACCTTGATGAAGATGGAAACTTTTCGGCTGCTGACTTACTTTTATTTACAGCTACAACTACTGACGCAATACCAACATCTGGCACAATTACTGTTTCAGGAACGGCTGATTCTCCGTCAGGATATGGCTGTCGAGTTTTTGCGGTTATCAACCCTACTGCAACTTGTGCTTGTGACGAAGACCAATCGTTTTTTACTTCAATTCCATTGGATATACCTATTCAAAATGATGTCTTTACCACTTGTTCTGATGCCTTATTGACAGGCGTTGGCCCAGAAGCTTTAGACAATGTGACTTACGAATGGTTGAGTGTAAATGGTTCTGATGTTGGAGCATTCATAGACCCTCTTATCACACCAACTGATTTTCAATTTGCCAATGGAACAGGCAGCAATGTCACTTGGCAGTTTGCCCTCAAATCTACACAAAATAATACTTGTGCGATTTATGACACTGTTCAAATTACGATATTACCCGAAAATATAGATAGCACAGAATTTTTGGTTTGTGATGGCTCGCCTTTTACACTAGCAGGCCCTAGCAATGGTACAAACTTCGGTTGGGCACCTTCAGGGCCTTTAGATGACCCAACTAGCGCACAACCTACTGTAACAGGAGGTATTAGTAGTGATACGAGATTTGTATTGACATACATTGATGAAATAGGCTGTAATGCTACTTATATCGCTAATACTATCGTAACGGCCTGTGCTGCTACTGGTGTTGGAGACACGATTTGGCTAGATACCAATGCAGATGGTTTGCAAGACCCTGGAGAGCCAGGCATTGCAGGCGTAGTAGTATATCTATACAATGCGACGAATCCAAATACACCTATTTCGAGTACAGTAAGTAATCCAGATGGTTCTTATTTATTTGATATTATCCCTGCTGGAAATTATATTATCGGTTTTGACATACCATCGGCTTATGAAGCTACTTTGCAAAACGTGGGCGGAGATGATGGAATTGATAGTGATGCAGACCCAATTACAGGACTCACACAAGCAGTATATATTCCGAATGGCATATACGATTTAACCCTTGATTTGGGTTTGATTCCTTGTGATATTCCAATCAATGACTTGACAGATGAATTGTGTAGTTATGAAGCCACCAATGTAGATTTAACAACCTACGAAAGTGGTGTAACAACAGAAGCAGGTGCTTTTACTTGGTATTACGATGCTTTACTTATCAATAGTGTATTGACTCCTGATAATATTAGCGTTTCAGATGGCGACATATTTTATGTGGAGTTTGACCCAGATAACTCTAATTGTTTGTATGAAGCAAATATTCAGTTTACCGTCAATCAACCTACACCAGTAGCTACTGCTTCCAATACAATTTGCGAGGGAGATGTATTGATGCTAAGTAGCGATGATGGATTTACGAGTTATAGCTGGACAGGGCCAAATAGCTTTGCTTCAAACTTGCAAAATCCAACGATTCCTAATGCAACAGCAGCAGTAAATGGTGCTTACACATTAGTAGTGACAGATGCAAATGCTTGTACAAGCCAAAGTTTGTTAAATGTTTCACTATTAGCATTTCCAGACCTAACAGCTACTGCCAATGCAACACCTACTAATATAGAAACATGTTTGGCGACCGATATTATACTAAATAGTGATGATGGATTTGCAAGCTACAGTTGGGCAGGGCCAAATGGCTTTACTTCAAACCTTCAAAGTCCAACACTTATTAATGTAGATCCTTCGCAAACAGGAACTTACACGGTTACAGCGACTAATATTTACAATTGTACAGTACAAAGCGAGGTATTTATAAAAATCATACCTATCAAATGTATGCGAGTAAATGGAAATGTTATTCAGAATTAGACAATGAGTATAAAACTTAAATAACCCCTTCAAAAAACAACTAATTACTTATTAGTTACTTATTACCTCACCTAGAACAAAATATTGCATTTTGTTTTAGGTTTTTTTATATTTACCTTTCACTAAAAAAAAATGGCTAATTGTTTAGATATAAACTTTTGAAATAAAAAATAAGACTACTTTCTTTAGAGGCTGTTTAAATTCTATCCTTTGGCTTAAAAAAAGCATCTTTTCCGCCCAAATTTTCCCTTTTTTTCGAGCCGTAGCGGTGCTATGCCACTCAAAAAAGTATCAATTTGAACAAAAAATCTAGCTTTTTCAGCATCAAAAACAAAATTTAAACAGCCTCTTAGAGTTTATTCACAAAATTTTAGATAAGAAAAAATAGAAAAATAAGGTGGTAAGCACTTTCAAAATGCCTACTACCTCGTTTTACGACAAAATTTGCTAAAATTATGCAAATGTAATATTCGCATTTATCCAATCATGTTTTTATTTTCATGTACGCTTTTTTTGTGAATAATGTCTTTTTTATACAAAACTATTATTCGTACCATTCTGAAGCGAAAAACAACAACAATATAAGTGAAAGTAGTTATTTTTTAGCCAAAAACTGCTACTACTACATAATTATTAAAAAAATCTATACATATAAAAATGCTTTTCAAGATTTGCATTTATTATATTTGCACTTCGCAAAAAAATATATAATAGATTTGACTTACAAAATAAAACTACCACAATTTGAAGGGCCATTCGATTTGCTGCTCTTTTTTATTGAACGTGACGAAATAGACATCCATGATATTCCGATTGCTCAACTAACCAATGAGTTTTTGGAATATATGCATAAGCTTGAAATGCTCAATATCGATTTGGCCAGCGAATTTATTTTAGTAGCAGCTAGTTTGATGCGTATAAAAGCCAAAATGCTTTTGCCACGAAAAGAACTCAATGAAGCAGGAGAAGAAATAGACCCTCGTGAAGAGCTAGTCGAGAAGTTGTTGGAATACAAAAAATTTAAAAAAGTAGTAAAACAATTGGCCAACTTAGAAGAAAAAAGGCTCGAAAAAATAGAACGTGGATATGCGTTGGAAGAATCAAAATATATCGGTAAGAAATATAATACAGAATTAGAACTAGAATCATTGAACCTTTTTAAGTTATTGCAAGTTTTTCATAAGGTAATGAATAGGTTTGAAAACAAAAAACAAAAGACACACTTTTCAGTTGTTCGACATCCTTATACTATCAAACAGCAAAAAAGTTTTTTTCAAGCATTTATGTTTGAAAGAAAACAAGCAACTTTTGAAGCAATTTTTAGCGATTGCGACAACAAAGTTATGGCAATTTTTCGTTTTTTAGCCTTACTTGAACTTACACAGGAACAAAAGTTTGTAATTCATCTTGGCTTAGGCTTCAATAATTTTTGGCTCACGAAATATGAAACAGAAATTGCAAAAACAATAGAATAAAAAATAACTATTCGGCCATAAGCTTTTGAGATAAAAAATAAAATAGACATTTTTTAGCCAAAATTGCTAGTGCTGAACAGCTATAAATAAACAAACAATACTACACTTAGTAACAACTCAAATCAATAAGTTATTCTTTGAACGGTACTAAGCACTCGAAAAAACGAAAGCACTTAAAATATGTCAACACCCTCAGCATCAAATATATTAAAAAGCCTTAGCCCAACTCGCATCATTTTGCCCATACTTATTGGTTTGAGCGTCGTTTCGTATTTAGTCATCAAAGACTTTGATTCCGAAACATTTAGCTCTATCGAATGGACTACCTCCAGCTTAGGTTGGATATTCATGGCTTTACTCCTAATGTTTGCTCGTCATTTCGCAATGATGTATCGCATTCGCCGCCTTACCGACAATCAGTTGAGCTGGTGGCAAAGTTTCGATGTAATTGCCTTGTGGGAATTTGGTTCAGCCGCAACACCTTCTACTATTGGCGGCACAGCAGTTGCTCTTTTTCTGCTTACCAAAGAAAAAATTAAAGCTGGTGAAACTATCTCTACTGTTATGTTTATGGTTTTGTTAGATAGTCTCTTTTTTATACTTGCCGTACCTTTACTTTGGATTGTTATCGGCAGTAATTTATTTCCTTCTTGCGAATCCCTAAAATTGAGCTATGGTTTATCTGCTTCGCTTTTTTTAGGCTATTTAGTCATGCTCACTTATACCATAGCTATTTTTTATGGACTGCTCATCAACCCTCGTAGTTTCAAATGGTTGATTATTAAAATGGCACGCTTTCCACTTTTCAAACGCTGGCGAAAAGACGCTTTGAAAACAGGCAATGATATGATGCTGGCAGCAGAAGGCATTAGAAAAAAAGGAAAAAATTATTGGTTAGCAGGCATTTTTTCGACTATTGCGATATGGTCTATTCGTTTTTTGATTCTAAACTTTGTGCTGACCGCTCTTATTCCTGTTGCAGAACAACTTGTTTTGTTTGGCCGTCAATTTCTAATGTATGTTTTGATGCTACTTGCACCAACTCCTGGAGGTAGTGGTATTGCAGAAGGAATTTATCCAAACATTTTATGCGACTTTTTCTTAAAAGCAGATGGTTCTGTCAATAAAAGTTTTGCGGCTTTCACATCTGGAATATGGCGTTTGATTACTTATTATCCATACCTTATTTTAGGCGTTTTGGTATTGCCTGCATGGTTGCGTAGAGTTTTTGGTCAGAATGTAAAAGAAATTGAAGTAAAATAAAAAAAAACGCCAAAGTTGCTAGTTTTAAGCAACTTTGGCGTTTTTTTTAAATAATTAAACAAAATGTATATTACAAATTATAGGAACTAATACGCTGAAAATCAAGGTATTAGTACAATTTGTACTACTATTTAAATTTATTTTGTTCGATAATAACTTGCATCTACTTGCGTTTTTTCATCTAACATATTTAGTTGTTTAGCCGCACTCAAAGTTAAGCTAACCAAGATATTTTTGTTAGAAGGCGTATCTGGCAATCGCTCAATAACCATAACATATACCGAGCGGCCATTAATCGGATTAGTTACTCTTACGATAGAACGAAGCGGAGCAGAGCGGTGCAAAGCATATAAGTTGCTACCCGAAGAAGTCTCACCAGAGTCGTCAAACCAAGTGGCAATACCACGCTGTTTTTTGAGGCGATAACTACCGCTTTTATCGTTCGAAAAATCCATATATTTTTTGTGATAAATACTCGTTGGCTTTGGTGGCACAACAGGCTTAGGAGCTACTGGCTTTGTTTCAGTTGTAGTCGTATTGCCAAACTTTTTATTCAAGTTTGCTAAAGCTTTTCCTGTTGGTTGAATCCAACCTACAATAAGGTCTTGTCCTGCTGTTAGCCCATCTTTTTTCAAGCCATTCCACGTTCTGATAGCATTCATTTCGATACCATATACTTTCGCAATACTAAATAGCGTTTCTCCTTTTTTAACGATATGTTTTGCTGGTTTTATCAATTCAACATTTGTTGTTTTATCTTTATCAGCAGGTTTTTTGGCAAATAAAGCTGCTTCGGCAGCCGATATTCCTGGTATTGCAACATTCGTTGTTGTTTTTGCAGGCTTTGTCACAATATCTTTTACGACTAGCTGAACAGTCTCATCATCTTTTGGGCCGCTCATATTTTTCTCTAACAAATTATCATTGAGTTCTACCTGAATACCTTGTTTTGGAATGCGAATAACATCACCAATATTAATGGAATTACCCGAAATGTTGGGGTTAGTTGTTTTGATGGTTTCAATCGGAACATCATATTGAATAGAAAGTTTATACAAAGTATCACCCTGTTTTACCTTATAATTAAGATGTGATGCTTGTTGTGCAAACAATTGAAAAGTGATTAAGAATAGTGAAATTGCACTAAATATGTTTCTCATAAAATTAAGTAGTTATTTTACTGATTTTTTTAATGTCAAAAAAACAATATATCTCTTTTGTTTTCCGTGATATGGTAAAAGAACGTTTTTTTTTTATTTTTCTTGAAAAAATAGTTGTTTTTTTTTATATTTTTTTGAGAAAAACTCATTGCGAAGCCAAAGTTTTTAGCTATTGTTGTTTTAACAAAAGACATTTTTTTAGCTACAAAGAAATATCATTTTTCGTCTATCAAAAGCTGCGAAACCTTACAAACAAATATTTTTTGTTTAAAGAATAATATTTGTAAACTTTTGCTCAAAAATAATATTGCGTTTTTTGGATATTTTAGAATGACAAGAGCTGCCAAAACCAATGATATATAAGCTATTTTTTGACTATAAATGTATAGAAAGTCACGAAATTTTGGACGCAAAAAGCATTCCACAAATTTAAGGCTTTGTCATATTAATTCTTTTGTTTTCTTGTAACTATTTATGCTGCTGCTTTTTTCTAAAACAGTTGAACTCCTATTACTCAATATTTTTTTAAATAAATGACAATATCAATAATTCAAAATTTTTTTTTTGCATAAATAAATTTAACTTTGTAAATTATTTTTTGTATTAAGTAAACACATAGAAATTATGGACAATATTATCCCTCGCGTAGATTTATCTCAATTTGTAGAAGGCTCACCAGAAGAAAAACAAGCTTTTGTAGAAAAACTAGGCAAAGCTTATGAAGATGTTGGTTTTGTTACAGTTGTAAATCACGGTATTGCAGATGAAACAATTGATAGTTTATATGAAAACATAAAAGAATTTTTCACGCAACCGCTTGAGTATAAAAAAGCTCATGAAATAGAAGAACTAGCAGGACAAAGAGGCTACACTTCTTTTGGCAGAGAACACGCCAAAGGTAGCGATGCACCAGACTTAAAAGAATTTTATCAATGGGGACAAACGGTAACGGACAACGACCCTATCAAAAAATACTATCCAGACAATATTCCTGCCAAAGACAATGCAACATTCAATGATGCTATGTTGTCGATTTATAGTGCTTTCGAAAAATCTGGTGCTTATTTGTTGCGTGCCATTGCTATCTACTTAAATTTAGATGAAGACTATTTCGATGATAAAATTCACAATGGAAATAGCATTTTGAGAGCTATACACTATCCACCTATTAAGACTGCACCAAAAAATGCAGTGCGTGCCGAACAACACGAAGACATCAACCTGATTACATTGCTAGTAGGTGCGTCTGCCGAAGGTTTGCAGGTTTTGACGATGCAAAATGAGTGGAAATCTATTAATGCAGGGCCTGGCGAAATTGTTGTTAATGTAGGCGATATGTTGCAGCGTTTGACCAACAACCGTTTGCGTTCTACCACTCACCGAGTAGTCAATCCACCGCAGGAAAAATGGCATTTGCCACGTTACTCTGTGCCTTTCTTTTTGCATCCTCGTTCAGAAATGGACTTAACTTGTTTAGACAATTGTGTTACTAGCGAAACACCTTTGCAATATGACCCAATTACGGCAGGTGGTTATTTAGACGAGCGTTTGCGTGAGATTGGTTTGAAAAAATAATTAAATCTCAGAAGTCTAAAAAATAAAAGGTGTTTCTTGTTTCACAAAAAAGTTTGGCAAACAAGAAACACCTTTTTTCTATTGAACTATATACTTTTCGTAACTACTTTTCAAATACAAAAAATGAACTTTCCAAAACAAGGCATGACAAAAACCATGTTGCTACGCCAAATGCAACAACGCAAAGAAACTGATGCCAAATGGCGAGAAGGCCGAACTTTTAGCCTCGTTTATCACCCTGCCAACGATGAAATTATGCAGATGGTAAAGGACGCTTATTTGCTTTTTTTCAATGAAAATGGCCTCAATCCAAATACTTTTCCAAGCCTCAAAAACATGGAAAATGAAGTGGTTTCGATGTGTGCCAATTTGTTTCGAGGAAATGAAAATACCTGTGGCTCGCTCACTTCTTGTGGTACAGAAAGCATTTTTTTGGCCGTAAAAACAGCTAGAGCGTGGGCAAAAAAACATAAATCTTATATCAAAGAGCCAGAAATTATTTTGGCATCTTCGGCACATCCAGCTTTTCAAAAAGCTTGTCACTATTTGGGTCTCAAAGCCGTAGTAGTGCCTATGAACGCAAAATACCGTGCCGATATGACGAGCATCTGGCAAGCTATCAATCGCAACACCGTGATGATAATAGGCTCTGCCCCAGCTTACCCTCATGGCGTGATTGACCCTATCGAAAAAATGTCAAAACTTGCTCTCGAAAACAATATTTTGCTACATGTCGATGCTTGCGTAGGTGGTTTTATGTTGCCTTTTATGGAAAAATTGGGCTATGAAGTGCCAGCTTTCGATTTTGGTTTAGAAGGTGTCACTTCTATTTCGGCAGATTTACACAAATATGGCTATGCTGCAAAAGGTGCTTCTGTTATTTTGTATAATGATAGGGAACTGCGAAAACAACAATTTTTTATTTATCCAAATTGGGTCGGTGGCATTTATGCTTCGCCAACAGCCAGCGGCACACGAGCTGGCGGTGCTATTGCGGCAGCGTGGGCGGCCATCAATGGCATTGGTTTAGATGGTTATTTGAAGCTTGTCAAAACAACCATGAACACAACTACAAAGCTCAAACGCAGCATAGAAAGTATTGATGGATTGAAAATTTTGGGGCAGCCAGATATGAGTATTTTAGCGATAGCTTCGGATAAAATAAATATATATGCTGTTGCAGATGAGCTAAGTACGAAAGATTGGTATCTCGACCGACAGCAAGACCCTCCAAGTATTCACTTGACGATAAGTCCTATTCATGCTCAATATATGGACGAATTTGTGGTAGATTTGCGAGAATCTTATGCTAATGTAAGCAAAATTAGCTTGAATAAAATCACGACGAAAATACAAGTGGCTGCCGTGAAAGGTTTGAAACGCTTTTTGCCAGATAAAACGTTCAATAAAATACAAAATACTGTAACGAAAAGAGGAAATGTAAATCAGAAAAATCAAAGTGCCGCTATGTATGGTATGATGAATGCGTTGGGAGATAGCGAAAATCTCGATGAAGTGATACGAGATTTATTGGATAGAACTTATAGCTTGGAAGAGAGGAAGGGATAATACTTAGACTTTTTAGGTGGAGTGTCGAATTTCATGGTGTTTTTTTATAAATGTTCGCCCTATTTTTTGTAAGAAATGACAAAATAATAAGTTTTAATATTAAAAAAA
>JBMZCV010000035.1:0-34770 GCA_049613665.1 Chitinophagales bacterium
CCTATTTTTATGGCCTTTTGAACTGAAAAATAGTATGTTTCCCCTATCAAAAAAGCTTTCTTTTGTTAAACCGAATATAGCTGCCTATTTTTGGAAGCCAACACATTCGTTTTAAATATGTTAGTAACTCAAATAGGCTATATTAAAATTAATGCTTGGCACTTAAAATAAGATTTTTCACACAATTTAGCAAACAATTAGATTTTCAAAAAGTTTTTTTTGCACTAAAAAAATAGTAATGGTTTAGCTGTTGGCTTTTGACATAAAAAATAACATTTAAGGCTTATATTTCGAGCCTTTCAAAACCTGCTGGCCATTTTTGCTCATCAACTCATCAAAACTCATAGTTGGATTTTTTTGCATAAACTTTTTCACAATTTGCCAACCTACCCAACTTCCTACACGGCCTGGCGATTCGGCTGGCATTCCTGATGTATTGGGAGCTTCGGCAGTATATTTGCTAATTTCTCGCTGCTTATTTTCAAACAATAAATTTTGTTCAATAAAAAATGACCAAATCATTTTTTCATTTTCTTCACACCAAGCCAAATCTTTTTCCGAATAGCCTATTTTAAAGTTATCGGCTGTTTTGGGCAATACCAAATCCAAAAAATACAGTAATTTTCCTTCTTGCACCATTTCATCTATCAAATTATTATTTTTTCTATCTTTATCATATAAACCATTAATATAAGTTTTCATTGCATTTGGCAAAATAAAAGAAGTTTCTAACCGCTCAATGATATAGCTAGGCAAGGAAATAGAACGATAAAATGGAAAGTTTTTGCCCAAATACATGTCTAAGCTAATAGCAATAAGCGTACTATCAAGGCTGCTTGTAGCAGGGCCAAACTCCGAAATATGAGTTATAATTTTGGGTATTGTTCGATTAGGAAAGTAGTATTTGTAGTAGCGAAAAGCATCTTCAAAATCACTTTCTAAAGGCGAAATATCTTTATATTTAATTAAACAACTATCTCTAAGTCCTTTAATATTAGGGTTTTGTGTAAAACCAAGCAATAATTGCTCTTGTGTGTAGATTGGATGTTTTCGCAATGAAAGTAGTTCGTTGAGATACAATAGATAAAAATCTGGATATACTTTTTTTAGACTATCAAAATGAATGGCATAATGGCTAGAATCGGTCTGAAACAAAGCTTCATCAAAACGCTGAATGTCTATGGAAACTTCAATATTTGAAACGTCAGGTAGCTTATTGTTGTTGCAAGACAAAAAGGTCATGCTTATAAAAAACACAGATAACAATTTTGTGACCATAATAGCATTTAAAGGTCTTAAACACGAGTTTTGCATAGCTTTTTTTGTTTAAAAAATAGAAGAATAAATAGGTAAGTGCTAGTTTTTTTGTAACTGTTTAGATGTAGGCTTTTGAGATAAAAAATCAGACTATTTACTTTTAGGTAAAGCTGTTTTTGAGCGAAAAAGATTATTTTAGCCAAAGCAAAATATGTAAACATGCACTTATAACACCTTGTTTTTTGCTGTTATTAAAATGAAAAATGACTTTTTCTTTTTCCAGAAAAAACTTTTGTTCAAAATATTTAGGCAAAAGTATAAAAAAATATGATTTTTGCTGCAAAAATACTAGCTTGCAAACAATCTAACGAACTATTGCACATATGCAATTAAGTGCCAAGCACTATCTTAATAAAGGACGCTTCGTTGCTAACGCATTGAAAAATCAAGGAGATGTCACATTATTTTTGTATAGGCACTTACGGAACATTATATTATTTTTTGCACCAAAAAAATGTGATTGTCTAATGAATATATATAATTTTATGCACAAAAAAATTACTTTTTTAAGCATTTTAGCGTTTTTGTTGTTCAACATAAATACAAATGCTCAAGACTTAGGTTTTAGTATGCTATCGGCAAATAGTTTTGAAAAAAGCCTAGCCGATACTATCGTGATAGATATTGACACAAACAATGAGGAAATAAACGATAGCAGAGGTTTTACTTCCAGAATACGTTGGGGGCTTGCCTTGACACCTACTTTTAGTTCTTTTCGCTCCAAACATAATGACATCAACACCAGAGGATTAAAGTTAGCGGTAGGTTGGGGAATAATGGCTGACATTCCACATGCTACACGAGAAAGATGGATATTATCGACAGGTTTATATTTTTCACGAAATGGAGGCAAATATGAGTATGACAGCAGTGATACTATTAGCATAAAAAATCGGGTGCGAATTCGACATCTCGAAATTCCGATAAGCTTAAAATTTCTTTTGAAAGAAAGAGGAGATTTTCAGCCATTTATCCAAGCAGGACTTGTGCCAGCGTTCAGACGCTCTTCAAATTATACCAATTATGTGAACGACGACAAAGAGTTTGATTATGCTCGTGGGCGTTCTATCACACGCTTTGCCAATTTTTCTGGACTTTTTGGTGCAGGCGTAGAATATCAGCTCGGAAAAAGAACTGCCTTTGGAGGTTTTTATTATATGAGAGGCTTGAAAAGTGTGATTAATGATAGTGATTTGAAAGATACTTTTGGAAAAAAACAAAGAATCTCTGTTTCGAGCATTCGTTTTCGTGTAGGAATTTTCTTTTAATTGCCAAAAATGGAACTTTCTAAGCCGTAAAACAGTTTAAAAAGAGAAAGTTGCAAGAAAAAGTGAATTAAAAATGTTTTTTTATGCAAAAAAGTTGCAGAACAATAAAAAACGTATTATCTTTGCATCGCTTTCTTAATATAGCAACTTTATAAAAGTCGGTGCGGTAGCTCAGTTGGTAGAGCAATGGACTGAAAATCCATGTGTCGGCGGTTCAAGCCCGCCCCACACCACACTTTTTTAGAAAAAAAAGTCTTATAATTCCTTGTGAGTTATAAGGCTTTTTTTCGTTTTAGTCGCTCCTACAAAATACTCAAGGTTTATTTGGCATTTCATTCATAAACTTTCGAGGCTTAAAAATCAAAACAATGAATCCAATCAAAGCCATCATTATCGACGATGAAGAAGGCAGCCGCCTCACTTTACAAAACCTTTTGAAAGAATATTGTTCGGAAATAGAAATTTTAGCATTGGCAGATAGTGCTGCTGCTGGTCGAAAAGTTATACAAAAACACAAGCCAGAACTCGTTTTTTTAGATGTGAGAATGCCAGCCGCCGATGAGGGATTTCAATTGCTAGAAAGTTTTGATGAAATTAATTTTGCGGTTATTTTTACGACTTCTTTCGATGAATATGCCATTCGAGCCATCAAATTTTCGGCTTTAGATTATTTGCTCAAACCGATAAATATTTTGGAATTGCAACGAGCCGTGAGCCGTTATAGCAAAAGAAGAGGCGGCAACGATGCACAAGCCATTCAGAATTTGACGCAAAAAGAGCAGGATTTTGCAAAAATAGGTTTGCCGAGTTTAGAAGGTTTGACTTTTGTGCCAATTGCCGATATTATTCGCTGCGAAGCCGATGGCAATTGTACGGTTTTTCATTTGCAAGGGAAAAAGAAACTTTTAGTCACAAAAACGCTAAAATACTATAACGAGTTGTTGGCTTCACACCATTTTCATCGCATACATGGCAGTCATCTCGTGAATTTGAAGCATATCAAAAAATATTTGCGAGAAGGTACGGTAGAATTGAGCGAAAATCATGCTGTTTTTGTGTCGGCACGCAAAAAGAAAGGGTTTTTGGAGCGTTTGCAAAAGCTGAATTTTAGGCTATAAACACTTAGAGGCTGTTTAAATTCTATTCTTTGGCTTAAAAAAAGCATCTTTTCCGCTCAAATTTTCCCTTTTTTTCGAGCCGTAGCGGTGCTATGCCACTCAAAAAAGTATCAATTTGAACAAAAAATCTAGCTTTTTCAGCATCAAAAACAAAATTTAAACAGCCTCTTATTTTTTTCTCGCAACAATAGCCACAATACCAAAGGAATACCGCCATGTGGCAAGCGATAGGCCATTTCGAACCATGCTTGATTTATGCCATCTGATAGCATAAAAGTTTGCAAGTTGGCAACTACACGAGCCAAAGCAGTAGCAGTTCCCCAGAAAATAGCGTATAACAAAAAAGGAGATTTTAGATAAGGCAGAAAAATAGCGATGGCAATGGCAAAGTCGGCATAGGCTGCAAAGATGAGTAGTTGGCGAGCAGAGATTTCGCTGATGCCAAAAAAATTAACTATCATCTGCTGAAAGTTGGCTGGCACAGCATAGTAGCCCATCGCATACAAGCCATGCCCAATGAAAGTGAGTGCGATAATGATTTTTAGAAAAAGGCGATAGGAAACCGTATTTTTGCCATGAAAAACAGCATAATACAAAGCCAAAGGTGTTCCGATTTGCAAAGCGTATTCTATGAGTTGGCCAATTTGATAAAATTTTTCTTTGTAGTATAACAAAGCCAAAAATAGCAACATTACGCTCCCTAGTTTCAAGGCATTTCCCTGCCAAGGCTTGTGGTTTTGTGCCAAAATGCTCACGACAGCGAAAAAAAGATATAGCACACCAATCGCTACAATAAAATTTTGTATATATATATCACTCTGACTCACATAGGTTTGCCACGAAATATTGAGCATGTTTTCGACAATATCGTGCAATAGGTTTTCGTCCCACAAAAGCGTGCGGTAAGGTGCGTCCCAACGCAAGTGCTGCCATGCTCTGCCTACAAATAGCGATACGCACAGGCATTTTAGCAATACGATAATGTAGTGCGGAATGGATTTGTTTGCTTGAAGTTGTTTTTTGTTTTTTTTCTGACTCAAAAGGTTTTTTGTGAAAGTTAGTGCAAAAAATTGAGTTCTCTAAATACTTTTCTGACGTTTTCTTTGAAAGTTTGGTAAGATGAAAGTGGTTCTAGTTTTTCTAAAGCAAGATTTGTTCCTATGATTTGATATAAATCTGAAATATCTAAATTTCTTCGAGATTTTCTTTTCCTTTTAGTTTGATGTTCCTTTGCTTTGCGAATCGCATTTTTAATTTTTTCTTTAGGATTAGTTATATTTTCAGGCTTTGCATCAATTCCTAGTTCTTTATATGTTTTTTTAGTATGTAGATAGTTTTTCAATAATTCTTTATCTGCTAACATCCATGATTCTGTTTCTTGAATAGGAACGATAGGAAGCAAGATATGACAATATTTAACTTTGTTTTTTTTCTTCAACTCAACTAACGCAGGATTGATTTTATTTTCAAATGCGGCAAAATCACTTTTATTATCAGCATCAATATGTACGCAAAGTACCATAAGTCCTTGCTTTTGCGTCTCTTTTGCTGCTTCTAAAATAGCTGCTTTAGAAACTGTACCTTTTGCATTACTTATTTCTTCAATTTCATAAATATCAATTTGTTTTTTACATTCATATCTTATTTGTTTAAATGTTCTTTCGACAATGCTTTTGAAAAAACGCATGTCCGTATCACCTTCTGTAAGTAATCCAATTGATATTCCTCTAGTCATAAATTAATTTCGTTTTAATAGTATTACAGTTCCCTGTTTCTAAATATTTTAATACTTTAGACAATGCTCTATTTTTCATTTTCACTTGATTATCTTTATCAAGCTTGCTAAAAAGTCTGTCTAATTTATTGTCTGAAATTAAATTAATCATTTTGGTAATGTTAATTTCTTGCCTTCTTGAATTATCATCAATTTTTATATTTCGATTTGCAATAGCAGAAAGCCAAATACTTACTTCACTATTATGCAAATATAATTCTAAAACTTCTTTAACCAATAATGTTGAGTGTGTGTTTACAATAATTTGACGCAAAGGCATTTCCTCATCTGAAAAATCAATACTTAAATCTTTCAAAAGTTTTGCCATATCTTTTATGCGAAAAGGGTGAATACCATTTTCTGGTTCTTCAAAGCAAAGCAAACCTGTTTGTGTATCGTCATATTCCAAAATGCACAAAGCCAAAAAACGCAAAGTGCCTTCTGAAAGTACTGTTGAGGGATATTCCTTATTTGCAGTATCCGTAAGTTTTATGAAATAACGATTTTTTGCTAAATCATCAATTACTTCTACTTTTTTGAAGTTTGGCAAAAAGCTATTTAGTTTTCTGGAAATATCAAATAAACTATATTCGTCTTCTTTTTGAATACGATATAAAGTAGCCGCTAAGTTTTTGCCACTTGAAGAGACAGCATATGCTCCACTTTCTTTATCAGTAGGTTCTCGTAAATCTATAGGATTAAATTGTAAAAATTTCCAACTTTTTATTTCTTCTTTTGCAGCTAAAACATGAGGAAAATCTACGGTATCAAAACTACTTAAAACAGTTCTAGTGGCGTTATTTAACGGAAAGCGTCTTTTATTTCCTGTTGTTCCGTCTTGAGGTACTAAAACTATAGGCAAATCATTTTCTTCTTCTGTTTTAATATACGGCATGCCTCTTTTCCCTGTTTTTACTTTTGGCCGCCAAAACTCTAAATGTTTTTTAGATATATTTTTTATCCATTTATCATCTTTATGATTAATTTTTACTAGTTCTTCATAGATTACTTTTACATCTTCCATTCCTATCTCATTGGTATATCGTTCCAATTTCAATTCATAGCGTAGTCTTGTATATTTCAAATTTGCTTTACTTCCCCAAGCATCTGTTACTATTCTATTAACCAACATTTCTACTTTAAAATACAATTCATTAGCATATTCATTGTTTCCATATTTTGTAAATTGTTCTAGAAATTCGCCTCTTTGTTGTGCAGTATCACCTTGTTGTTTTGAAAATGCCTTCTTTATGTGGTCATTTTCTGTTAAACGAACTAACAGCATCAAAGCATCAAACAAATTACTTTTCCCAGAAGCATTTGCACCAGCTACTACTGTAAAAGGCGTAAATTCCATTTCAAACTCATGAAAAGATTTGAAGCCGTTTATATAAATATAGGTTATCATAAATTTTATTTTTTAAGAAGCTATCAAATAATTCTTAACTTTCGCTTCTTCTTGTTTTCGAGTTGCTATATCTTTTGAGAGAATAAAAGTCTGTTTTTTTACCATCAATTGCCACCACAATTCCGCTTTGATAAGATTGCCTGAATGTTTATCTAAACGATAAGTGAGTTCGATATTCGGCTCTTCCTTATCATTCAGTATTCGGCTCAATTTTGTATAATGAAGAGCCAAATCTTCTGCTATTTCTCTGCGGTTTTTCTTCAAAACTCTCATATATTCCAGCAGATATTTCCCCAATGTTTTATCAAACGAAAATGTATTTCTTTTTACATAATGTTCTATATCAAACCGCAATCTCATCATATCAGATAAGATTCTATCGTTTTCCGTCATTTCACGAAGTTTACGAAAACGAATAGTCTGCATTTCTTCCGCCAAATTTTCGGACTCTTGCTTTGTTAAATCGGCAGGAATCAACATTGAGTCTACAATCTCTTCGTCGGTATATTCTTTTTTTAGCTGCTGATATATTTTTTCGTTTTTCATTTTATAAATATTTTTGGATTAAATTTACAGATGCTTTTCCTTCTATGGCTAATTGTCTTCCATATCGGCTAAAACCATATTTTTCAACATAAAGTTTTATTAATGCTGTTTTAGGAATCAGAGAGATAAAACCAAGATAGCCTTTTTCAAAAGAAACTTGAGTTGCAAACGCTAATAAACAGCCAGCTATTTTATCTACTTTTTTGTGTTTTCCACGATTATTTTTTGAACTTTCAAGCAAACTGACATAAATTCTTAGTTCTTTTGGAATATCTATTAAAGAAATTAAACCCAATATCTCATTAGTATTGCTATTTGCTCTTACTAATTTGAAAACATGGTTAAATTGCTCTTTAGACCACTCAAAATCAAATTGTTTATTGGCTTTGATTATTTTATAATCTATCCGTTCAACTTCTGTTATTTGAGCCTCAAATTCTTTTTGAGTCACAGTATCAATAAGTTTCATAAATTCTCATAATGTTTTATGAATATCGTAAATTTTTTTGAGAAAACCAAATTTATATAGCTATAAAATAACTTATATTTGTAGATTTTTCTTTTTCTAAAACAAGTAAAAATACTACTCCCCTTCAATCCAAGTTCCCTCCAATTTTAAGCGAGAATCCTGCTCTATTTGATGCAAAAACTTCACATTTTCTGCCGAGTAACTCTTCGCAATAATCGTGCTGCCGCCATATTCTGGCTTTTTCTGATAGGCCGCAAAACCTTGCGTCAAGTTTTTCAAATCAATTTTTTCTATCGTCAGCTTCGACAAATCTTTGCTTGCCACACCAATCACTGCACCATCAATACTTGCCGATTTTATAGTTACAGTTGCTTGCTCACCAACGCTAATTCCCTTATCACCAGCGTTTTGTATATCGCAATTTTCTATCTTTATAATGCTGCCAGAAAAATCCATACCATCATTTCCTGTCGCAATAAATTGGGCATTTCTGATAGTGCCTTCGCAAAAATCGGCATCAAAGCCATCTGAAAAAGTTTCGCTAATCACTATATTATCAATATCAAAAACCGAACTCACGATATTTAAACCATCTTCACAATGATTTTTCGCAAAGGTGCAAAAACTCATATTTACATCTGCGTCATAGAACGTAACAGCACCTGTCAATATCCAACCATTATCTTTTAGCGTATCGAAATCTCTGAAAACGGTGTGCCGTAAAGTAGAAGTTTCGGCAGTTTGCAAAACCGTGAAACCTGCCGCCGATTTGTCGCTAGAATATATCAAAACAGGCGAATCGGAAGTGCCAAAAGTGAAAACAGGCGAGCGAGAAACAAACTTTGCACCATTCGTAAAATTGAGTTGAGCATCGGCCGCAAAATGCACTTGATAGCCTTTTGGAATGATAATATCTTTCGTTATTTCGTGTTTCCCTGCCGCAAAAAATACTGTTTTGCCATTGATTTGATAGATTTCGTTTGACTGCAAAGTTTTATTTTTTGCAAAAAGTGATTGAATAGGCGTAGCAGAAGCATTGGGAGCAACAATTTTTTTGATTTCGCTTGCAAACGTTTTATTAGGAAGGCCAGGCACTCGAAAAAAGACATATTTTGCTTTTTTAGGAGCATCTATTTCAATATATTTGGGCAAATGTTCTGGTCTTCGAGCTTGCAACAAGCTTATTTTTTGTGTCAAACTGTCCGATATTTCCGTTTTTTTCTTGCCAAAACCAACAATTTCTAAAGGCAAAAAGTGATAATTATAAACTTGAAGCCTTTGCTTTGTTTCATTTTTTTCTTGCCGATAAGCTTGCAAACTCATTTCGTCATAAGGCAACAACAAATGATTTATTTTTTTAGCATTATCTATCCATTCTTTTTTATCAAATTGATAATTCGGAAATTCATCTTGCAAAAAAGCCTGTCGTTGCGTCATTTCTTCGCCAACTTCAGCAAAAAAATGGCGTAAATAAGTAGGTTTCGTAAACTCGTTTAAATATTGAATATATGTTGTTATAAAATTTTCATCAGTAAAAAGATGCTTATAAATTGCCTCGCCATTGTAGTCTTCGTTGAAAGCACTATATCCCAAAAATGGATGATACACCCACGATTTGCCTGCCCCAAAACCATCATAGCCAATAGGTTCGAGTTTGCCGCTCAACGGATTGTAATAAAAGCGTTGGTTGTGCCAAATAATGCCGTGATGGCCGCCTGTGAGGTCGGCAAGTGCATAGTACTTTGCGAGCAATTCGATGTCGAAAATTTCGGAAGCTGTTTTCAAGCCATTTTTATATTGAAACATCAAGCGGTGAGCCAGCTCAAATTGTTGTGATAAAACAGGTGATTTTAGCGTTTTGCCTTGCTTAAAAACTTCGATATTTGCGGCATCAAAAGTATGAAAATACTTCTCGAAACTTGCACCTTTCAAATCTTTGTTATTTCGCTCTCGCTTTCTGATATTCCACAAGCCATCTTCATTAAATTTCAAAATCGGCCCTTCTCGTCGCTTTTTAAACTCCACCAATTGCTTGTCGAAATGCTCTTCATAAGCATAAATACCATAAGATTTATTGTTCAAAACCAATTCTAAAAAATCGTAGCGAGGTGTCAAAACATTTTCACGCTCCAATAATTTGTGAAATAGCCATTCTTTTAAAAAGTCTCTTGTTGCAGGGTTTTGTATCGAAAAAGTTTTCAACCGATTCCACGCATTTGGGTCTTTTACCTTAATTCGATACGACCATTTGTCGCCTTTCAAGTGGTCGAGCCAATCACCTTTTAGCCGCAAATCTACTATCAAATCTTTCGTTTCGGTACGAATTTTTCCTTTTACCCAATCGTCGTCTTCGCTCACGAGCAGCCCTGTTCGCAAGGCTTCTTTTCGTTTTTCTATTATTTTGTTAAAATCTTTATTTTCTATATCCAAATTAAAAAGTTCGGGATTATAGTCATTGCTCAAGTCGCTTTTGTCTAGCTCCGCAATGCGTAAATCATCGAAATAAACCGCTTCATTTCCTGTGATATAAACATAAACTTTTAGCTCTTTTGGCGGTTTAATTTTTGGCACTCGCACAATAGCTTCAAGCATTTCCCAGCCAGCCGAATTGCGATTTTTGCCCAATTCTTCTTGCGCATAATACTTTGAATCTCCACTGCCTGAAATGGCTAAATAGCCATCTTTTTCTTGCTTTCTTTTTCGCCAAACCGATACTTTATAACGACTTCCTGCTTCGGGATTTTGGAGGGTATAAGTAATCCCAAATTTTTGTTTGCCAGCTAGTTTACAAGCATTTTTTCCAGAAAAAGCGGCTTCTTGGCTTTGCGTTTGGCCATTTCCAAATAAAAAACCTTTAGTTATAAATTTGTTTTCGCTTGTTTTTTCGGCATCGCAAAAAATAACGTTTTGTTCTGTGCTATTTTTTTGCAAAAAGCTCGGAAAAAAAAAATAAACTGCTGCTGTTGTTATCAGAGCAAGTAAAACAAAGAAAACAAGCCTAAAAAGACTTGTTTTGCGATTTTTTGAAGATAATTTTTGAGGAGATTTATCGGTATGTAATAGCATATTTTTTTATAAAAATTAATGGCTTTTTATAACTTGAAACTAAAGTCTATATTTTTAACTATCTCATTTTTGTAACTAAGTAGTTGGACAGAAATAATGATACTTCTCGTTGGAGTTAACACACTGATTATCAATGCGTTAGCAACGAATCGACCGTTTATTAAATAGTGCTTGGCACTTAAAAACTAATTATTTCACTTCCCAACCTATTTTTTCAAAATAATAACGCAAATATGAAATCGCTATTTCTTGGTCGTAAAATAAATGTTTGGAATCGGCTTTGCCAAAAAACATACCTAAAGCTTTTTCGAAGCTAAGGTCGCTCAAAGCTACATCGCTATATAACAAATGTTTTTCTATTTGCGAAAAAGTAAATTTTGGTTCTTCTGTCAAATCAAAATGCTCTACGATTTGCAAAAGTTCGCCTTTGCTTTTTTCTAATGGATAGTTATCCAACAAATTTTGCCACGAATAGGCTGGCATTTGATAATGAGCAATTTGCGATAGAAATTCACGAAATTTAAACAGGCTTTTTTGAAAATTTTTGCGAATGAAAAATACCGTGTAAGCAATATGACTCAAAGTGTAAGATGTGCGAACAATGCTGGCAGAAAGAAAATATAAGTTTGGCAAAGTCACCTTGAAAGGATAGTCGTATTTGTGCATCAAAAAGCCGATAAGCGGCACATCAGACATATACAATTTCGTTGGCTTATTGTTGAAACTTTTTTTATAGACATAATCCGATAGGCTACGCACTAATGTTTCGTTTTCGGTGTGATTTAGGATAAACAGCAAGCGAAAAATAGCGTCTTTATTTTGCTCTTCTGCAATTTTTTGTAGCCAAATCTCATCACTTACGGTTTTTGCATAATTTATAAACGCCTCAAAATCAATCTGCAACATTTCCCACATGATTCTATTCAAATCTAATAGAGAATATTGTGTAATAATTTCTTCAAAAGGCATTTTAAAAATGGCAGCTTTCACATTGGTTACATCAATGTCTTGCAAGTTTGTTGTTATCTGTTTGAGCAAAGGCAAAAAACCTCTATCAAAAGGAATATTCAGATAGCTATTTAGCTCAACAGAGTCCAATATTTTTTCGGTCAAAGTGCGATATAAAGCTGAATCAACATAGTACAAATTGTGGGCGAAAAGTGATAAATCTGCTAAGTTTTCACTTTCACAATCAATACATTCAACCATTTGTTTTGCAAGCTCAAATACCTCTTTTTGCTGTTCGGCAGTAATTTCAGCTTTATTGAAATTTGCCAACAAACGACCAAATAAAGCAACACCTTTTTTTTGTTTGCTATATAATTTGGTGATACCAAAATCTTTTAAAATATCAATAACTTGATTAATAACATCTGTCGCAACAGGAGTTTGCCAACGATAAGTATAAATGATTTTTGGCAATTTTTGATAATCTTTGCCTATAAAGTCTTTGACACTCAATGTTGTTGTTTGTATATTTGTATTCATTTTTATGAAATGCGTATTGAAAATCTTGCTTGTAAATTTCCATAAAAAAATCTACAAAATGATTAAACAAATGTTTGTAAAAAAAAGTAATTTTTCGCTCAAGAGTGGTGCTATTCAACTCAAAAAACTTTTGCTAAACAAAAAAGCTTTTTTTTTATCTTAAAAGCCTATTGTTGAATAGTTGCAAAAAAAAATATGCTGTTTTGCGAAATAAATTTTCACGAAATTATTGCAAAGTTAAAGCAATTTGTAGAATGTATGCTGATTTATTGATAATATTATTTTGTTTTTTTGCAAAAAAAAGAGAATTTTTTTGGAAAAACCAATAGTTTATTCAATTTTTGAATATAAATATGGGTTATATTATAATTTAAGTATTGGTATAACTCAAATTCAAAAATCATTTAAAACAACAAATTTTTGTAAAAATAAAAGTGCAAGCTATTAAAACAATATTTTGCACTTTTATATAATCTTTAATTATGAATATCTTATTTGGCTATTGCCAATTTTACAAGCATTTGGCACATAAATCGCAAAAATTACCTTTTTCGTTGGCTGCCACATTTTCCTATTGCTTACTTTCAGAAATTTTTGTTTCATAATCGAAAATGTTTTAAAAAAAAGTTTGACTATCAAATATATAAGATAAAATATTTCTATATTATTTTATATCGAACCTTATTTATTTGTTAGTTTATCTGGCGAAACAGCATTTATGAAGGCTCTTGCCAGTATTTCATTGCAATCAATTAAAGGAATAGAACAAGACAATTCTTTTACAATCAAGGGCAGTTCTGTACAAGCCAACAGTATGGCATCACAATCTAATAGCTTTACTATTTCATTTTCTATTGTCGATTTAGCTTTTTCGGAAAGATAGCCAGTTTTTTTTATGCCCCAACTATTATTGCAAATAGATTCGTGAATAGCCTCGCAGCCTTTCGCATTCAGAAAATTTAATTTTATAGCCGTATTTTTAAATATATTCTGATAAATTTGAGTTTTGTATGTTCCAAGTGTGCAAAGTACGCCAATTGTTGCTTTTGGAAAATCTCTTTCTATAGCTTTTTTTACTTCATTTGGCAAATGTAAAATTTGCATTTCAGCGTTTTGCAATTTCGCTTGAAATTCCTTAAATATGGCTGGCGAATGAAAAGTATTACAAGCTACTCCAATGACATCTAATGGATAATGTTTTATTTTCTCGGCAAGAATTGTAGCTGGATTTGTAGAAATTTTTCCCAATAAATAGGCTGTTCTGTCTGGAATATCTTGGCTAAATGCCAAATGCACAATATCCAAATGCTCTTTATCTGAGGTAGCCAAAGTGTTTTGATAGATTTTTTTATGCACATCTACACCTGCAAAAGGCCCCATTCCACCAATTATTCCAATAATTTTTTTAGACATATCTTTTTTCAAAACAAATATATCAAAAACTATTTAAAACAACAAACTTTTTTTGCACATAAAAAAAGGTGCAAAGTATGTTCAAAATACCTTGCACTTTTTTTATCAAAGGCTTAAACATACTATTTTTTTAGGCTAGGACAACCAATATTTGAAAATTTAATAGCCTTTTGAACTGAAAAATAGTATGTTTCGCTTGCCCAAAGATGTTTTTTTATTTAAAAAAAATGTGATAAAAAAGAATATCAATATCTTATTTCGCTATTGCCAATTTTACTAGCATTTGGCACATACAAATCATAATCTAAGCTATTTACAGCTTTATCAAAATTAGCATCGCTACGCAAATATTCATTATTACTGCCTTGCTGTTGCAAATAAGCATTTAAATCAGCTACGGTAATCACGCCATTTCCATCAAAATCTGCTGTCAATAAACCATAAACGCCATTGCCCATATCAGTCAATTGCGAAGCTCCACCAACAACATTATTTGCTTGCGTAAAATCATACATCATCATAGCATTTGCCGAAATAGCATTGCTGGCCATAATGTCGATATGATTTCTATGTCGCAACACCACGATATAATTTTGATTTTCTGTTAGATTGTAAAAATGCAAATCGCTTGTCAGAAATTTAGCATCTACCAACGAACCATTTGCTTGCAAAAGTGCCGCTTTTTGTTCTATAATTATATTCGGATTGTTGGCATCTCGCAATTCTACTAGCACCCAATCAACCGTTTCTAGTGGAAAACCATTTGCTGAACTTACATTTTCGTTGCCTGCATAATTCCACGGTGCTACGCCGTAAGGCTGCATCAAAGGCAAAGCATTACTTACTCTAAAATTGGTCGCCATTTTTTGTGCCGAAGCATCATAAGCAGCCGATAAAAAAGCATTGATTTGCAGTTTGTGATGTGGCAAATTGTCTAAAATGCGAATATCAGTTCTAGCATTTTCGTGAGCTTCAAAAGCGATAGTATGATTTTCTGTGCCAATATTTACACTCAACATATCGTGATTTGCATTCCAAGCCGTAGTCGGTAAAACATCGCCAGCAGTATGAGGAAATAACATTACTTTAAAATCTGGTGCAATACTGTTGCTTTCTATAATGAGTCGCAAACGGTCAAAGTTTGGATTATCATTGTAAGCATTTCCATTGAAAAAATCGAAATATTCGAGCGTATCAATTTCAGCAGGTGGCGTACTTCCATCATAGCCATTGTTTTGTAACACACGCACTAGCAAACGTCTATCGCCTGTTGCATCTGGCTCTTTCAAAATCACATCACATCTATAATCTGCATCGTCTAAGCTTACATCTACGCTTTCTATACTCAAATCTCTCGAAATTTGGCCAAGCCATTGATAATTGTGAACATTCTCATCTTTCTGCACATCATCAACAATCAAAACAAAGGGTTTTTCGCCTTTTACCACAGCTACACTTCGCAAAACTCGCTGCATTGGATTGTACAAACGTTTTACTATTCTTTCATATTTTTGCGGCTGATTCCAATGTGCATAGTCATATAACGGCAAATTGTAGTGCGATTCTGTGCCTTTTTCGTAGAGTAAAAAATCATTCCATGTTTCTGTCACAGCTTCCCAACCATTTGAACCTAACCAAGAATGATTTTCATTTTCGCCTTTTGCTTGCCAATGCCATTCCCAAGTATAAGCATAAGTCGCATCTGCTGCAATGAGCGACATATTTTCGGTAGGCTTAAAATCGACAATCGTGGCAGGTTGTCGGCACTTATCGCCATCAGGGGCACCAACGCCTACGCCCAAACCATCTACAATAATGCAAGAGTGAAAATAAGTAGGCTGAAATGGACTACCACCATAGGTTTTCTTTACCCAAGTTCGGCCTAAAGCACTTAGCGTAAAATCATTTCTATCGCCATGTGTGTGTCCGCCCATATCTTGCCGAGCATGAAACTGTACGGCTAAATCGTTTTCTGAAAAACCGCTTCGCAAAACTGCTAAACCTCTATCGGCTGCAAAATAATCTGTTTTTTCACTCAAAGCGACTTCATTTTGAGTTGCCCAATCGCCTTCTGTATAGTCGGAAGCAAAAACAGCCGCAGGAATTAAATAATTGTAGTAGCTATCATCTGGTGCTATTTGCTGATATACATAACCTTCCGAACTCGAATTGTAAGCTTTTTCAATGTAATTTCGCCACATAAAATCGACATTTGGACTATTTGGAAAAATCCATTTTAAGCCAACAGCATCAGCCGAATTGAATTTGTAACCGCCAACTTCTGGGTCATAGCCACTTCCTCCCCAAACATCGTAAGAAGTAAAAGAATGTCCGAAAGGTTGTGTGATTGCTGGCAAAAAGTCGTTTCCGTAGGCTCTCACATGAGGGTGTCCGAGTAGGCTATAACCACGTTTTGCACAGGCGACAAGCGTAGTCGCAAACATATAATTTTTGCCCAAGCCTTCATAACCAGCACCAGATTTGTACCAACCATAAGTGATAAAATTGTGAATAGCACGCATCCATCGGTCTGTCAATTCGGGTTTGTAGCCTTCTTCGCCTTCGATGGCTAGATTAAAAATGATTTCGAAAGAATTTAAGGCACTCCAATTACTCGTATTGCTATAAGGATGTTCTGTATTGCCATGTCGTGGCAAATCTGACGTGATTTGTGCCAAACCTTGCCTTACTAAATCTCTTTGGGCTTCTGTCATGCTGTTGTAGTTTAAATCGTAGCAAAGAGCCATGTGCGTACCACCAAAATAATTGAAATTGTTGCTATCGCCATTTACCGTAGGGTCGCCAATGATAAGACTCGCCCAAAAAGCCATAGCTTTCGCAAGGTCTGCCGCTCTATCATCATAATATTCGCCTGTATCAGCATCAAATTCGCCAGCTTTCATCAAACATTCAAAAGCTTCGAGAGCCATCAAAGTCGCTACCAAATGTCTTCTTTTGATGTCGGCAGCGTCCCAAACCGTTGGGTCTTCTGCAATGAGTTGGTCATAATAAGGTTGTGCATTCCAAAAACCCGCATTATCAATATAACGGTTGCCAAAAGCATCTAAGCCATAGCTCGAATTGTGATTGTATGGCGGATAACCTAAATTTAATAAGGTAGTAAAAGCGTGAACTTGAGCAGCAGCAGCTTGGCCACTTGTCGTATTATTTAGTCGGTTTTGAATATCGCTAATGTCTTCTGGATTGAAGAAAATGCGAGGATGAACACCCACAGGAGGCACATGACGGATAGGACGTACATCGGTAAAATCGAAGGAAACTTCTTTTTCGCCCAATTCCGAAAAATCGCTGTTGTCATAATTTCCCCAATTGTAAGTAAAACCGCCTGCTTGCATATCATTTGGCGTTGCTGTCGCAATATTCGACCAATTTGTTTCGTTCTGATTAGACGACAAATCACGCACTTTGAAACGGTAGCTATAAGAAGTGCCTACCATCAAATTGGTGTCTTCATAAATTGGCGAACTTTGCCACGAACTGCTATTGCAGTTTCCTGTTACACATTCAAAATAGTATTCAACGACACTAGCATCGGTAGCTGTTTTGGCAGCCATTTTTATGCTAGAACTACCTGAAGCAGTTGGCTGCATACGCCATTCTGGAGGGTTTGGCGTTGGACTTTCGAGGTCTTGGGCATTTATGTTTGGAGGAAAAAGGAAAGTAGCTAAAAACAAAAAGAGAGCAAAGAAGTTGATGTATTGCATTTGATGTTTTTTGTTAAAAAATACATAATTAGTTAAACAACTAAAATAAAATGCCCAAATGTGGAAACTAATACGCTGATTTTCAATGTGTTAGCAGTTCAAACAGGCAATATTAATGAGTGCTTGGCACTTAAAATAATTTTTAAAGATAAAAAATAAATCTACATAAAAAGATATGGTGAGCATTTTAAAATTTGTAAATATTTTTTTCTATTCACAAAAATAAAAACAATTTGATAGAATATTAACTAGCCTAAAGAGTATGCACATTTTTAATCAAGTATATATTTTTTACTCATTTTAAGCTTATGATATTTAGCATTTTCCAAAAATAAATAAGTATCTTTATATGACTTTTATCAAACACTAAACTCACCTTAATACAAAAAAACTCATTTTATTCAAGAAATCTAGCTGTTTCAGAAGCTAAACAGCCTTTTATAAAAAATGGAATGTTTTTTGTAACATCTTACATTAATCTGACAATTAGAGCATTAATATATCAATCGTAGGAAATTTTCAATGAATACATATCACCTATATAGGCTTTTCATATTTTGTTTTTGTCTTGTTTGCAACCAAATTGTGTTTGCTCAATTCGACAAAAACTACACTCCTATTGCATTTGAGGGAAGTATTCCAAGTGTTTTTATTGAAAATCCGTTTGAAACTACCGAAAATGACATAACGCAACGCAACAAAGATGTGTTGACAAAAGCACAAAGCGAAGAATTTTATACACTCACAAATTGCAATATTAGTGATTTGTTTCTTAGCGGTGCAGTATATTTCAATGATGATTTAACAAGATATGTCAATAAAGTTGCTGACCAATTATTGAGAAATAAGATACAACGCAAAGATATTCAGGTTTATGTTACAAAATTTGATTTGCCCAATGCCACAACTTGGCACAATGGTAGCATTTTTGTAAATATCGGTTTGTTGCGAAGGCTCGAAAATGAAGCTCAGTTGGCTTTTGTTTTGGCACATGAAATGACGCATTTTTATCAAAAACACAATTTGCAGCAGTATAAAAAAAGCAAGCATCTCGAAAGCCATGTTCATGCTCATAATTCTAATGAAAGACTTTTTGAACGGCTAGAGTATGCTCGTGAACATGAGTTTGAAGCTGATGTGTTGGGCTTAGAATTTTTGATGACTTCATCATATGACGCTAGAGAATCTATACGAGTTTTAGAAATTTTGAAAACTGCTGACAGCGATATTTATACGCAAAACTTAGACTTGCAACATTTTGTGAATATTGGAGAGTATCAATTGTCGGATTATATGCTTTGCGGCCAAAAAGAATTGGAGCAAGACTCCTTGTTTTTGACATCTAAAAAAATGTTGTTGAACAAAAAAAATGCAGAGAAACAACAAACACACCCTGCTATCGAAAAGCGGATATCAAAGTTGAAGTTTTTGTTAGAAAAATATGATAATAAAGATAAAAAAAAGCAATTGTTAGATACGCCATTTGCTCAAATCCAACAACAAGCAGCTTTTGAATTATTAGCCAAGTATATGAGTGAAAATAACTATGTGAGAAGTTTGTATGAGAGCTTGCGTTTGATGGAACAGTTTCCTACAAATTTATACTTAAATGAAACTGCTGCCACAAGCGTTTATTGGCTGGCACATTACAAAAAAACGAACAGCTTGCACAATATTTTGCCAAATTCACACTTGTATTATCAACAAGCTTATGGCAATTTTCTTTGCACATTGAGCCAGCTTACTACTTATGATTATGTTAGTCTTGCTACGGATTTTATTGAAGCAAAATACATTTTTTTTCCTGAAAATGAAATTTTACTTATTCAAAAAGCTCGTGTCTTAGAATTAAACGGCCGTTTTCACGAAGCTTATTTTTTATACAAAATGTATATTAACAAATATCCTAAAGGCAAGCATTTTATTTTTGCTAAAAAAAAAGTAACTTAGCTAAACAAAAGAAATAAGTATCAAGCATTATTTAATAAAGGATTCGTTTAGTTGCTAACGCATAGAAAATCAAGGTGTTATCTTGTTTTGAAATGTCCAAAAACTTCTGAACGACTACTTATATAATGTCTAACGGAGGCTAACATCTATATTTTTAAGGCGTTAGCAGCCCAAATAGGCGATATTAAATTAGTGTTTGAGACTAAATACATTTTTTTTATTTTGTTTTATAAAGTATTGATTATCAAATAATTTTATCTCAAAATAGGTTTGCCAATGGTTACTCATCTACATGCTTCTGCTTGCTCAAAAACTAATTATTTTATTGCTACGCTACTTTTTTTTTTGATGTTAAATGCTTTATCATCTTGTAGCGGAAGTCTGCATATCGAAAAAAGTCCTGATTATCATGATGAAGCAAGTGTTATTCAAAAAATAGTAACAATAGAGCCAAACTTTGAAAATTTGGACACCCGACAGCCTAAGTTAAAACGCCTACTTGAGCAAAAAAAATATGAAAAAAAATTCAATGAATTGTTAGTTTCAAATTCAGAGAAAAATAAAATTCAGCTTTTGCTCATTGATGCCCAAAATTTGAAGCCCAAAGACAACCATTATTTTAACTATTTGTTGCCGTTAAAACAGCATATTTTATCGACCAATTTTAATCAAGATGTGCTATACAAAAGTAAAACAAAAGTCAGCTTATTTAAACCCAAAAGCCATTTTTTTGAGCAAACACCGCAAATTAGTTCCGAATATAGTTGGTTGGCAGACGAATACGAAACACCTTACTTTGCTATTCATGGTTTGATTTCGGCAGTAAAACAGCCTAGAGCAAGATGGATTTGGCTATTGTTGTTTCCGCCTTTAGCCATGAATTATTTTTTGTCAGAAAACACAGATATTTACTATTACATGATTGTTGTTAATCTACAAAGTAGCGAAATCATATATCGTGAGGTGCGTCATGTGCAAGCTAGTTTGTCGAGCGAAAACCTGAATGCTATACTGTATGATAGTTTTAAAGTTTTGAAAAAGAATAGAAAAAAATAGAATTTATCGCAAATGAAAAATAAAGTTGTCTATATATCGCTTGTTTTTTTTATACCATTTTTGGCTTCGCAAATGCTAAACGCACAAGTGAGCGGCTATCAAGGTAAGCGTTTTATTTTGAAAACAGATATGATGAGTCCTATTTTGGAAAAAGGCTGTCAAACCGAGTTGGAATGGGTTTGGGGGCGTAGAGTTTCATTATCAATTGCTTATAAATATGCAAATCGTTCATATCTTCAAGAATTGGAAGATTATTATGCAGATTTTGGTAAATATCCAGACGAAAAGGCTCAAATAAAAAGTCAGAATATAAGCTTAAATACTCGAATATATTTGAATAAAGCATATAATGCTCCTTTGGGAAAATATATTTATTGGCAGCATAGTTTAGGGCAAGCAAATGTTGAAGCTTTGGCTTATACGAGTGGCAAAAATGAAGTGTCTATTTATCAGATTGACAAGGTGCTGGCACAACATCACGAATTTGGCTTGGGTTTTCAGCATATTTTTTTCGGCAAAATTTGTTTAGATATAGCTACTGGCCTAAATTTGGGTGGCTTGTCTGTAAAAGGTTACGATAGTTATATACAAGACATTAACGAACAGTTTGGCCCAAACATCATCAAAACATCTTATAAACCTCGTATTACTCGCCCTTTGAGTCGTTGGTTTGGTTTGGATAATCGACTCGGTTTTTCAAGTCATCTTTCTTTAGGTTTATTGTTGTTTTAGAAAAATATTTTCATTATTCAATCAACTATTTTCGCTTTGTACTGATTTTTTTAAGACCTTTTTTTACTGAAAAATAGTATGTTTTTTTGCATAAAAATGTTTACGTTGTTAAATCGAAAATTGGTCATTCAATAGTTTTTCAATTTTTTCGTAAAAAATAAATTATTTCAAACCACTTAACAAAAAACATGAAAACTATACATTTATGTTTTTGCATTTGTATGCTTTTACTTTTGGCACAATGCAAAAAAACAGAAGAACCTACACCAACTTACCACAATTTTGAAACTTGTCTAAATTCCGATTTGTCGCAAGCCGAAGGTAGTATTCAAATTTCTACTACGGTTGTCAATCATACGGCTGCTAATCAAACTAATGCTAAAGTAAAAATTCATACCAATGTAGCTTTTGAAGCTTTTGAACTTTCACTCAAGCACAACGAAAATGAAGCTTTTTTTGCAACAGCAACCAGCGATTCTATTGGCAATATTACACTCAATGATTTGGCCGCAGGCAAATATACTGATGTCACTCTGACATTAGAAGATTGTGTTTCAGAACCTTTTTCTTTCACAATAGAAACGGCTGAACCTGCAAATGTTTATATCAACTCGCCAAATTCCAATATATGTTTGGGCGAAGCTACCTTAGTAACAGCTAGTTCGGATAGCGAAGATACCAAATATTTTGCTTGGAATACAGGAGCAACTACTCAAAGTATTTCTATTTCGCCAAGTACAACAACAAATTATAGCGTTACGATAACAGATGTAACAGGAACGACTAATTCTACAAGTTTGCAAGTTACCGTAAATTCTACTAATGTAAATATTGGGCTAAATCAAACCATTTGTTTGGGTGATACTACAAATATTGCTGCAACTACAACTGCTACAAACGATATTTCTTATCAATGGAGTACAGGACAAACAACACAGGATATTTCTTTTACTACTACTGAAATCGAAATCGAAATGTATAGCGTTACAGTAACAGATGAAAATGGCTGTACGGCAAGCGACGAAATAACTGTTACTGTTGAAGATTGCGAAGGATAATTTTTTGCTTTTGTCCATTTTAATAGCTATTTTGCATTAGAAGCTTTTTTCTGATGCAAAATAGCTTTCTTTTTTTCATACAAAATATACGCAAAATGTTTCTTGACTTTTTCTATTTACTAAAAAAAGAGCATATTCCTGTTTCTATAACAGAATATTTGCATTTGCTCGAAGCCCTCGACAAAAAAGTAGTGGCTTATAGCGTTGATGACTTCTATTATTTGAGTCGCACTATTTTGGTAAAGCATGAAAAACATTTAGACCGTTTTGATATGCTTTTTAGCCATTATTTCAAAAATACAGAGCTGATTCCTTTATCCGATTTGGTCAATTTGCCAAAAGACTGGCTAGAGCAACAGCGAGTGCAAGATTTGAGCGATGAAGAAAAAGCTTTGATTGAGTCTTTGGGCGGCTTGGAAGAGTTGCGAAAGCGATTTGAGGAATTGCTGAAAGAACAAAACGAAAGACATGAAGGCGGCAGCAAATGGATAGGAACGGGCGGAACTTCGCCTTTTGGAGTGGGCGGCTACAATCCTGAAGGCTATAGAGTGGGTGGCGAAGCTGGCCACAAAGGACATCGAAAAGCCGTGAAAGTGTGGGATAAACGAGAATTTCGCAATTTTGACGATAAGGTAGAACTCAATACCAGAAATCTAAAAATGGCTCTCAAACGCTTGCGAGTGTTCACAAGAGAAGGTTTTGCCGACGAATTGGATTTAGATACCACCATTCAGAAAACTTGCGACAATGCTGGCTATCTCGATTTGCACTTAGTGCCAGCAAAGCAAAATCGAGTGAAAGTATTGTTGTTTTTCGATGTCGGTGGCACTATGGACGACCATGTAGAAATGTGTTCTCGTTTGTTTTCGGCAGCGAAATACGAATTTAAGCACCTCGAATATTTTTATTTTCACAACAGCCTATACGAAACAGTTTGGAAAGACAACACACGCCGCTATGACCGAATTTCGACGATGGATATTTTGAATAAATACAACCGAGATTACAAAATTATTATCGTTGGCGATGCTTATATGTCGCCTTACGAGCTGCTGTATGCAGGCGGAAGCGTGGAACATTACAACACAGAATCGAGTTTGGTATGGCTCGAAAGGCTAAAAAATCAATTTCCTTATATTTGCTGGCTCAATCCAAATCCCGAATATTATTGGCAATATGCCGAGTCGACACATATTCTGCGTGAGTTTTTTCAGCACAAAATGTTTCCGCTCACTATTGGTGGTTTAGAGTTGGCGATGAAGTCTTTGAAAGATAAAACAGTAAAATACGATGTCAACTTTTGAGACTAAAAAAAGAAATGCCATATCCTTTTTTAAAGATATGGCATTTCTAAAATAATGAAAAGTTACTTTTAAGCCTTTTCTTCTGTTTCTATTGTTGGTTCAGCTTCCACCTTTTCCGTTGCAATTTCTGCAACCTCGCTTGCTACTGTTTCAACTTCAGCAACAGCAATTTCTGCTACTACTTCCGTTTCAATTTCAACAACTTCACTTGCTATTGCTTCTGTCTCAACTTCAACAACTTCACTTGCTACTGCTTCTGTCTCAACTTCAACAACAGCAATTTCCGCTTCTTCCACAGGTGTTTCAAGATTAGCTACTTCCGCTTGTGCAGCTTCAATTTTCGCTTTTTCTTCTTCTGCTGCTTTAGCTTTTTCTTCCTGCTTTGCTTTTTCTTCTTCTGCTGCTTTAGCTTTCAGTTCAGCTTCTTTTTTGGCTTTTGCTGCTGCTTTTCGTTCCGCTGTTGCTTTCGCTCTAGCTTCTCTTTTAGCTTTGTCTGCTGCTGCTTTGGCTTCACGTTTAGCTTTATCAGCTTTTCGTTTTGCTTCCGCTTTCTCTCGCTCGGCTTTTTCTTTTGCTCGTTCTTGTTCCACTTGTTTAGTTAGCGTTTCCATAGTCAGAAACATATCTTCAAGTTTCTCTTCTTTCGACGAAATACGAGCCTCTATCATCTGAATTTTTGCCTGTCGCAATTTTGCTTCCAACTGCCCTTGCGTAGATTGTATGCGGCTGTGCTGAAATTTCAAAGAGCCATGGTCTCTATCTAAAGACTGTTGCATTTTTGCAATTGCATTTTTCAAACCATTCATACGTCCTTCGAGCTTGCGAGAATACGAATTTTTGCGTTCTTGCCTAATAGCTGCAAATGCTTCGTTGAAACGCTCTCGCAGAGCATTACGCATATTTCGTGTGAGTTTTAGCGTATTGCTATCATTTTGCAGATTTTTCAATCTTTCAAACAAGCCATTCAAATTGCCAGGTTTTGCCAAGCTATCTATCAAATCTTGAATATGCTGTTGTAAAGCTTCAAAGTTGGCTTTTGCTTCTGTCTCAAACTTTTCGTTACTTGTTTTTCGCAAACGCTTGAGCTTGTCGAAAGTCGAATTAATTTTATCTCTCAACTTAGAAGCATGTTCTTTCGTCAAGTCGTGGTCTTGATAGTGCATATTTATTTTATCCCAAAAACTTTTGGTCAAATTCCAAATATCTTTGTCATATTCGAGCATATTCTGCACTTGCTGATAAAGTTGCTCTACTTCCTCCTCTATTTTCTGCGAGAGTTTGATAGACAATACTCTCACATACCATTCTTTTTCGGCACGATTTACAAGTTCTGTCTCAGTCGTTTTGATATGGTCTGGTAGCAAGCTTGGTTCTGACATATTTTGCTCTATATGCGAACTAGCCGTTGGCAAATTTTCGATGTCAATATTATCCCAATCCTTAAACATTTCTAGCACAAATTCTTGGTCTAATTCTTCTTTTGGAAAAGTCCAAAGATCTACTTTGTTGTCTTCAGCCCGAAGACGCAATAATACCAAAATATCTGCATCATTTTCGTTGGTTCCCCAAAAAACAATTTTGTCTTTCATTGATTCGTATTTAATCAAATAGTGTATCTATAAAATAATCGTGTATAATAATCACCTCAACCTAAATATGCTGTAAGCTATTGAAACTAATACATTTTTTTTAATGTGTTAGTCGAAAATAGTTTGCATAATAAAAAGTATTTGGCACTTAGCAAGGTGTTGTTTTGAAAATAACACCTTTTTGTCGTAAGGTCAATTCTAACAACTACATGTTTTGCAAAACAAATTATTAATTGTTAGAGTTCTGTATTTTTACTATTCTTTTTAACAAAAAATGTAAAAAGCAATGTAAAAGTAGTATTTTTCTTTCAAAAAGAAAATCACTTTAGCAAGTATCTCAAAAATATTTTTTCCAAAACAAAAAACAAAAACTTAAAATGTATCAAAAGAAACTCGTTTTTATGGGTTCAAAACCTATTGGTTTTCAGTGTTTGCAATATCTTTTAGAAAATGCAAAAGCGTTGAATATAGAAGTTGTAGGCGTTTTGACCAATACAAAACATATCTTAAATGCCAATGAGCATGATATTGTTGCTTTGTGCCAAAAATATAGTATTAAAATTGTGCCATCTTTATCGGCTTTTTTAAAAATCGAAAAAGTAGATATTGTTATTTCGGTACAATATCATCAAATTTTGAAGCAACGGCACATCAATAAGGCTCAACAAATTGCGGTAAACCTGCATATCGCACCTTTGCCAGAATATCGTGGCTGCAATCAGTTTTCGTTTGCTATTTTAGACAATGCGAAAATTTTTGGTACTACGATTCACAAAATGGAAACCAAAATTGATGCTGGCGATATTTTGTTTGAAAGTCGTTTTGCTATTCCAGAAAATTGCATGGTAAGTGAGTTATATGCTTTGAGTTTGGCAAAAACATTGCTTTTGTTCAAAAAACATTTGGCAGATATCGTAAACGGAAATTATGTAGGTGTGCCGCAAGCTGCTTTTTTGGGCAAACGAAGTAGTTCATTTCACAAAAGAAGCGATATTCAAGACATCAAAAAGATAGATTTGAGCTGGCCCAAAGAACGGATAGAACGACATTTTCGAGCTACTTTTTTTCCACCTTTCGAGCCACCTTATGCTCTTGTTGATGGAAAGAAAGTGTATTTGAGTTTAGAGTTTGATTTTTAACGCAGGTTTTGATTTACTTTTTTTATTTTTCTCATAAAATCATGCACATTAATCAATGCTGTAATAGATATTGATTTTTTTAACAAAAATTATATTTTTATGCAAATCAAATTTTATATCACGCCTTTGTTGATATTATCATCAATCAAGTTGTTACTAAAAAATAAGTTTTAAAACAAATAATTTACCTTTTAGTTGCTGGCGATAACACACAGTAATGGCGAGAATTGTCGTTTTTTTCAGAAAAGAAAAGCCTAAGATACTACACATTACAGTATATTAAAAAATAGCAAAGCTCAAATTAAGCATACCATTCATTTTTATAAAGCCACAAAAAAACAAATAAGTAAAAAATGAGCAGTTGATTTTTTTATTCAAAAAAACTAGCATAAATCAATCATATGTAATTTTCACTATTTAACATTAAAAATATAGATAAATAATAATATTTTTGGTAACGAATAACAAGTGCTATTGTATATACCTTTACACTTCAAAAGCTTGAATAAGCACACACTCAAACTATACAAAAGCCAAGTTTTTTTTACTAACTAAAATTAATTCATTTGTAATGAGTTTTAAACACTTTACATGTACTATGTTCTGTACCAAAATGTTCTTGATGTCATTTTGCGTTCTTTTTCTCACCAATATGCAAGCACAAGATGTGCGAACTTGTTGGACAAACGATTATCTTGAAGCTACAATGCAGGAAGACCCTGCAACTGCTGAAAGAATGGCCGCTATCGAAAAACATACTGAAAAGTATATCGACAAATTAGATGATAGCCAAAAAGCTGCTGGTGTTATTACTATTCCTACCGTTGTTCACGTTATTTACAACAATTCTGCTCAAAACATTAGCGAAGCTCAAATTCAATCGCAAATGCAGGTTTTAAATGATGACTTTCGTCGTCAAAATGCAGATGCTAGCAACACTCCTAGTGCTTTTGCAGGCGTTGCAGCAGATACAGAAATCGAATTTTGTTTGGCTTCTGTTGACCCTAATGGTAATGCTACTACTGGTATTACTAGAACATCTACAAACATTTCTGAATTTTCTACTGGCTCTAATTGTTCTGCAAGTAGCCAGCCAATGAAGTTTACTTCTGGCGGTGGAAAAGATGCGTGGGCTACCACAGAATATCTTAACATGTGGATATGTAACTTAGGCGGTGGCATTTTGGGTTATGCTCAATTTCCAGGTTCGGGTTGTGCTAATACTGATGGTGTTGTGATGGGTTATAAGTATTTTGGAACTATCGAGCAGGCTCAAGCTCCTTTCGATGGCGGTCGTACAACTACTCACGAGGTAGGACACTGGTTAAACTTGCGTCACATTTGGGGCGATGGCAATTGTTCTGCTGATGACTTTGTAAGTGATACTCCAAGTTCTGATGCTGCAAACTATGGTTGTGCTTCTTCGCACGTTTCTTGTAGCTCTACTGATATGGTTCAAAACTACATGGATTATTCTGACGATGCTTGTATGAACTTGTTTACTGCAGGCCAAAAAGCTCGTATGCAGGCTGTACTTGCTTCTGGTGGTGCTAGAGCAAGCTTGGCTAACTCTGCTGGCTGTGGAAACGGCGGCGGTGGCGACCCAAGCTATTGTGCTTCACAAGGAAGTAATGTTGCTGACGAATGGATTCAAACAGTAGCTTTAGGTGGTATCAATAATAACTCTGGTTCAAATGGTGGTTACCAAGACTTTACTGGCATTTCAACAGATTTGGAGCAATCAAGTGCTTATAACATTACTTTAACTCCAGGTTATACAGGTACTGCTTATGCTGAATACTGGAAAGTGTTTATTGACTTCAACCAAGATTTAGATTTTGACGACTCTGGCGAAATGGTTTATGATGCAGGTAGTGCAAGTACTACGGCTGTTTCTGGTACATTTACTATTCCTACCTCAGCTACTTTGGGTAACACTCGTATGAGAGTAGTAATGAAATATACTGATGGAAATGATACGGCTGTTCCAACGGCTTGCGGTTCTTATGCTTATGGCGAAACAGAAGATTATACTGTAAATATTACAGAAGCAGCAGCAGCTACTTGCGATGCTACTAGCGGTTTGTCTTCAAACAATATCACAACTTCTGGTGCTACTTTGAGCTGGAATGCAGTGAGTGGTGCAAGCTATGATGTGCGTTACCGTGTAAGTGGTACATCTTCATGGACAACTGTTTCGGCTTCTAGTGCTTCTTATAGCCTTTCTGGTTTGAGTGCTTCTACATCTTACCAATTTCAAGTAAGAGTAAATTGTTCTAATGGCGTTTCTAGCAGCTATACTTCTTCTGCAAGTTTCACAACAGCAGCTCCTGCTACTTGTAATGCTACTGGTGGTTTGTCTTCAAGCAATATTACTGCTTCTGGTGCAGCTTTGAGTTGGAACGCAGTAAGTGGTGCAAGCTATGATGTGCGTTACCGTGTGAGTGGTACATCTTCATGGACTACTGCTTCGGCTTCTAGTGCTTCTTATAATGCAAGTGGTTTGAGCAATTGCACAGATTACCAATTTCAAGTACGAGTAAACTGTTCTAATGGTGCTTCTAGTTCTTATAGTAGTTCTGCTACTTTCTCTACGGTTGGTTGTTCAACAGGTGGTATTACTTATTGCAACTCTTTGGGTACAAACTCTAGCTACTTCCATATCTCTAATGTAACATTAAATAGCATCAACAACAATTCAGGTGATGATGGTGGCTACGCAAGCTATGCAGCAGTTTCTACCGAATTGACAACAGGAGATACTTATACTGTTTCTGCTACGGAAGGAACAACATATAACTATAACCAAGACTGGAGAGTGTGGATTGACTTTGATGGTGATGGAAATTTTGAAGCTTCTGAACTTGTATTGGATATAGCTGATACAGGAAGCACAACAGTAGGCGAAAGCTTTACAGTTCCTTCAAATGCTGTTTTAGGAACAGCAGTAGGTATGCGTGTGTCTATGAAATATTTTGATATTCCTTCTGCTTCACAAGGTTCTTGTGATACTTTCACTTATGGCGAAGTAGAAGACTATACAGTTACTTTTGTTCAAGGTTGCGAACAAGCAAGCGGCTTAGGTGCAAGCGGTATTACTGAAACAACAGCTTCTTTAGGCTGGTCGGCAGCAGGTGGTGCAGCAAGCTACAATGTGCGTTATCGTGTAGCAAATACTTCTAGCTGGACAACTGCTTCAGCATCTGGCACTAGCTCAAACATCTCTGGTTTAAGCTCTTGCACAAACTACGAATTTCAAGTACAAACTGTTTGTGGTGCTGGTCTTTCTAGTGCATACAGCAGTTCAACTACATTCTCTACTACTGGCTGCACAAATATTAGCTATTGCAGTTCAACAGGCGAAAATTCAAGCTATTTCCATGTTGCTAATGTAAGTGTAGGAAGCATCAACAATAGTACAGGAAATGATGGCGGCTATGGCAATTATGCAAATGTTATAACAGACTTAGGTGTTGGAAATTCTTATAGCATTTCTGCAACAGAAGGCTTAGGTACAAGTAGCAACTATGACCAAGATTGGAGAGTATGGATTGACTTTAATGGCGATGGTACTTTTAGTGCATCTGAAATAGTTTTAGATGTAGCAAACACTGCTAACACAACTGTTTCTGCTAACTTTACAGTGCCAGCAGGTACTAGCTTTGGAGAAGTAGGTATGCGTGTTTCTATGAAATATTTCAACATTCCTGCTGCATCACAAGATGCTTGCGATACATTCACTTATGGTGAAGTAGAAGACTATACCGTTAATTTGGTAGAAGGTTCTAACGAAGTAAATTATTGTGCTTCTGGAGGAGATAACTCTAGCTACTTCCATATCAGCAATGTAAGCGTAGGTAGCCTAAACAACAATAGCGGTGATGATGGTGGCTATGGCAACTATACAGGTATCTCAACAACACTTGCGGCTGGTTCAAACTATACTGTTTCTGCTACGGAAGGAACAACATATAACTACAACCAAGACTGGAGAGTGTGGATTGACTTTAATGGTGATGGTACTTTTAGCGGCAGCGAAATGGTATTAGATGTAGCAGACACAGGTAGCACAACAGTAAGCAGTTCGTTTAATGTACCTGCTTCGGCAAGTGGCGAAGTGCGTATGCGTGTATCTATGAAATACTACGATATTCCAGCAGCTTCTCAAGGTGCTTGTGACGCATTCACTTATGGCGAAGTAGAAGATTATACTATCAATATCAGCAATAGCGGAAGATTGGCTAATAGCGAAAAAACTATGTTAGCTACTGAATTGCAAGTATTCCCTAATCCTGCTACTGACTTTGTAAACATCAACTTTGAAGTAGCTGAAACTAGCGAAATGGTAAATATCAGTATTTATGATATTTCTGGTCGTTTGGTAGTTGCTGAAAGCAAAACAGCTCAAGGTGGCGTACAAAGCGAACAGTTCAATTTGAGCAATTTTGACGAAGGGTATTATATCGTTAAAATCGAAACAAATGGAACAGTAATGACTAAGCGTTTGGTTGTTACGAAATAGTACAATATTATTTCTTTTCGATAAAATAAAACCGCCGTCAGAAATTAGTTTTTCTGACGGCGGTTTTTGTTTTTTTATTAGATAGTGGTTGAAGAAAAAAAATTAACGATTTTTTGTCACTGCGAGGCACGAAGCAGCCCAGAACGACAAAAGAAATAGTTATTTTTTTCTAAATACCAAATCACGATAAATACTTTGTGCATTGGCTTTGCTACGATATTGTTTCAATAGATTTTTTATGAGACTAAAATATTTATCATAATCAGCAATAAGTGTATGCAATATTTCTTGACAAACTGCTGCTGATTTTGGCAAATTAACTTTTGTGTCTTTTAAGCCTAAATTGTGATTTAAAAATTTAAACAACTCATATTGTGGTAAGCTTGTCAATTTTATGCTTTTTTGTTGATTTGCTAACTTGAAGTTTACGAAATATTCGCCAAACACATTTTCACTCACTTTACGAGCATAAGATGCTTTTGTGGCAGGTATGCTAACTGATTGGCAAGCCGTTTCAGCTAACAAATTTTGATAAGTACATATTTCTGGCAAACGGTCTGCCACTAAACTCAAAGATGTTTCATAACTCAGGCTTTGTTGTAATTTTTTTGTCTTTACAGATTTAGACTTTTTCGCTCTATCACTCACATACTTCACAGCTTGTTTATACAATTCATCTCGCTCTGCTTCGCCCATTCCCAAAGCTTTTAGAATGATTAAATCTAAGGCTTTTTTGTCTGCTTGTTCTGCTTCTTCCGCAATATTGTGTTGCTCTCGGTTTGTCAATTTTTCTTGAATAAGAGCCAAATCAGCAGTATATTTTTCTAATAATGTTGGATTAATGACTAAAGTACTTTTTACTACATTCACATCTACATCACTCAAAGTTTGGCTGCCTGTCATTTGCCTTGCAAATAAATCGACAAAATAACGAAAGCTAAGGCTATTAAGCATTAAAAATATGATGTCTTCTAAATGCTTATATTTTTCTTTTACAGTAATCGCATAATTGACTTTATCACAATAAATAAGTGCTTTTCGGTTATCAATTAATCTATATCTTTCACCTATTTTTGAAGGAAAAATAAAATCTCCTACAACAGATGTTTTTGTTAAATCATACCAATAAGTTGCTTCTTGTGTATTTCTAAAAACAGTTTTCCGCCCCTGATTAGTTGGTTTTTGATGAATGCCCAAACTTTCGGCAGCATCAATATATTTCAATAATTTGAGCTTGCGACGTTTCATTTCGCCTTTAGAATGTGAACACATCAAAATTTGATACTGTAAATTTTCTATATCTACTGCTAAATTGATTGCTTCTCGCTGCGATTTAAACAAAGGTTTCAGATAATTGCGTTCTATTTTATAATGTTTTTTATCCATTTTAGAATAGCACCACGCATATTTTTTCCAAGTCCTCGTATCTGTTTTCTTTGTTTTTCCAAAAATAGCTTTATATTTTTTTTCATCTAGTGCCAAGGCATCAGCCGTTTTGTCTATGAGATAGAAAAAATCATTTGCACCAGATTTAATGCCATATTTTATATCTACAATTTGGCTCAAAGGCAAGAGTTTATTACTTGACTTTTGTAAAATGCGATTAAATATTTTTGAAGAACGCAAATATTTTGCTCCCCATTGCCCATTTCTATATTTACTATCAATAATAGATTGTTGTTCTAATTTTTTTTGTGAAACAAGTGTAATCGTGAAGTTTTTGTTATTTCTATTTCCTTTCGTTTTCTCAATATTTTCTACAAAATCAAAAACCTTATCAAGTCTATTTTTATCCGTTATTGCACCTAAAACATCTTCATATTTTTGATACATTCTTACAAACTTCACCTTATTTTTGGCTCGTTCACGCTCATTTTTGCTACATTTTTCAAGAATAAGTATCACTGTATTGATAGAAGCCGTTTCAAAGCTTCTTTTATTTTGATGGTCAATGATAGCAATGATTTTAAAATTATCTAGCAAAAACTTTTGTAAGCCAGCACCATAAGTCACATCAAGCCACGCACTAGCAATCACATAGCCCAAGCGGCCGCCTTCTTCCAAAAGCGAGGCCGTGTGCATGAGATAATAGACATATAAATCACTTTGTTTGCTTATTTTTTTGATTTCATGCTCCTGTTCTGCAAGCGTAAGCCAACGTTCTTTGTTGCCAATTAGTTCTTGTCTGATATAAGGAGGATTGCCAACACAAGCTTGAAAAGTTGGCATTTGCACATCTCTTATTTCATTGCGTATATCTTTTAGTTTTAAAGTTTGCTTTTTTGTAGCTTTTCGTAGCTTATATTTTTTGTTGCCTTCTATTTCCGAAAAATCGCTTTGTATAATACTTGGGTAGTTGTCTATCGTTTTGATATTTAACAAACACAAATTGACACTAGCCAAAAAGACAGGGAAAGTAGCAATTTCGATGCCCCAAAGCCTTTCTAGCAGTTGTTCGTGAGAAAATTCTGGGTGGAAATATTTGAGAAAACGATAGCCTCGCACCAAAAATGTACCTGCACCACAAGCCGTATCTATGATATGATGCGTATTCTTGTTGATGCAAAAAGCATTGATAACATCTACTTCATTGGTATTTGTGAAATGCTGGCCTCTATCGTGTTGTTCTTGATTATCAATAAGCGTATTGTAAATAGCACCTATAATATCGGCATTGAGCTGCTTAAAATCAAGCTTTTTCATTTCGGCAATATGCGTCTTGAAAGTAGGCACAAAAGCATCGGTAAACAAAAACTCGTCTAAAATAGAGTTAGTAAAAATCATTTCAAAGTCGTGTTTCAACACATCTTGAAATCGACTTTGCAAAGCTTCATTTAGCATTTGGCTGTCTTTGGGCAAAGATAATTCTTTGAGTTTAAGTTCTGGAACATTTTTTTGCAAATTGACATAAAATAAGACTTTGAGATACCGCAAATAATTGGCTAACTGACAGACATTGTAAGAGTCTTCTTCTGCCGAAAAAAACAAGTTGATATTAAAAATATCTTGGTCTTTGAGATAGGCCTTCAAACGCTTTTGAAAAGTTTTATTTTCTGTAATTTTGTCATACATAGTATCAAGCATATCTGCCGAAGCCTCAATAATATAGGTTGATAACTTGCTGACATAAAGTGTATCAAAATCAGTCCAAACAATATTTTCTGCTTCTGCTGTATCATGTACAATATGTGATAAATCTTGCAAAAAAGCTTTTAGCTTCGGTAAAATTATTTTTTCATAGTTAGACAAAAGTACATCGTTATTTCTCCTAATATTTGAGATAGTATAAATTTTAACTTGTCTATCTTGAATTTCCGTACCTTTTTCAAAAGTTTTATAAATAGCAAGTTGTCGAGGTGTGCCTGTTACAAAATACTCATAACCATTCATAAATGCTTTCATCATAGCATCCATTACAAGGGCATCTTCTGTTGCGTCCCAACTTACATTCTTTAGCTCAAATAAAACAATATTGCTTTTGTCTTTGCTAGAATATAATTTTCCATCTGCAAAACGTGCTTTGCCTTTTCGCCCTACATTTTCTTCCTGTGTTATTTTAGAAAATAAAATGCTTTCTTCTTTCTCTAATATATTGTTGATAATGCGATACAACTCACCTTGAAAGGTTCTTTCATTTGCAGACATAAATAATGTTTTTAAGGCTAAAAAATATGATTTGCAATAATACAAATAAAAAACACAACCAACAACGGAAAAATAATAATTATCTATTTCTATTTCGTTGGCTTATTTTTTTGTTTAAACCTTCAAGGTGGGCTGTCGAATTTAAGCATAACAAGAATGTTGTTTTCGCTCCAAAAAGTGCCA
>JBMZCV010000036.1:0-34415 GCA_049613665.1 Chitinophagales bacterium
CATAAAAAGCTGCTTCAATTACTTTGTTTTTTTAGATAGGCAAATGCTTTTTTTTCTTCTGCAAACAAAAAGTTGTCATAGATACAACCTTTCCCTCTTTTGTCTTTGCGAGCCTACGAATCAATCTAAATAACAACAAACATTTTGCTCATTATACAGGACTGCTTCGTGCCTCGCAGTGACAAAATTGACATAAAAAGCTGCTTCAATTACTTTGTTTTTTTAGATAGGCAAATGCTTTTTTTTTCTTCTGCAAACAAAAAGTTGTCATAAATGCAACCTTTCCTTTTTTTGTCTTTGCGAGCCTGCGAAGCAATCTATACCATGCCGAAGCCGATAAAATGTCGTTTAACTTCATGCTTGCCGCTTGCCTTTTTGGATTATTTCGTTGTTTTGCTATGCAAACCGCCTTGTAAAGACAAAAAGTCGGCTGTTAAAAGAAAAAAACTTGCCTGTTTTAAACTTTTGTTTTATATTCATTTTTTAGTTGTTTGATTTTTGAATGAATGCTCAGTAGCGGTAGGTTTTATACCTACCAAACCAAAATGTATTAAATAAAAGATTAAAAAATCAAGACCCAACATTAATAAAAAAACTAAAAAAAGCAGACAAACTTTTCAAAGAAGTAAGACTTTTACAAGAAAAAATGCCTAATTGCAAAATCATTTATTAGAGGAAAAAAAATGCCTGCCACCAAAAAAGGGCAACAGACATTCCTTAAATTATTCGAACAAATTAAATCACACACAAAAAATAATATTCTAAAATAAAAATAACTTGTCATTACGAGCCTGCGAAATAATCTAAATAACAATATACATTCCGCTTATTTTATGAGACTGCTTCGTGCCTCGCAGTGACAAGTTATTGATATGATTGCAGCATCTAAGGAGTCACAACAAGCTTCCCATTAATCCCTTCATTATCCAAAAACAAACTATACAAATACACACCATAAGGCAAATCGCCCACATAAATACGATTTACCGCATCATTATTTAAAACCTGTGTTTTGAGGAGGCGGCCATTAATATCCGTAATTTGCAAGCTGGCATTTTCGCTTTGCTTCGGCATTTTCGTCATATCGAACTGCACAAAATTGTCGGTCGGATTTGGGTAAACATCAATGTCGTGTTGTAGGTTTGGCTTAGAAACAAAAACCGTCAAAGTCGTGTCGCCTATCGTATTGAACACCTTATTTGTGATAACAGGAGCATTAAAATCGAAATAAATGCCTGCATCATTCGTAATCATCGTGCCTTTTTCTAAGTCTAAATGTTGTTGTATTTCGTACCGCACAAAACCATGACTAGCCGATTCATTTGTCGTACTATCCACTAGCAAAATATTCGGAAACGTCCATTTCACAATACGCTCATCTAGCATTTCAAACTCATAAGCATGACTATTGCCTACTGTTTTTATGGTATTCAAATTGAGATGCGTCGAAATCGTATCTAAGATAAACACCGTAAAAGCCGTATCATTTCCCACATTCTGAAAGCGGATTTTGTAAGTCATCAGCTCATTTTCTGGCGTAAAATGCTCATCAGCCACTCCTCTAGGCACAACTTGCTTGTCGTTTGGGTCGAAACTACCAATCACTTCTTCGCAGTCAATATCAATATATTCTACCAAATCGTCTTGCGAAACGCTATTGAACAAGCCCAACGAAAAAGGCGTATCACCACAGCGTTCAATCGTTGTGCGTGGCATACTAAAATTTGGATGCCCAGCCGTTTGGTCGGCTTCTATGCGAAAAGTCGAGCCGTTGGCAGCCTGCGACAATACAAATTCTTGGTCGGCTTCGAGCTGTATCGTGCCAAAAGTAATCAGCAAATTGTCTTCATACAAACGATATTCTGTTTCGCTTTCCATATTGCCAATACCGATATTTTTTATAGAAAATTCAATATTATCGCCATCACAATCAGCTTTGGTTTTCAAAGATGCTTCGTCCCAAAGTTCGCTCACTACTCGGCAATTGTCGTCTGGAAAAATATGCGTTTCTACACATAACGAACTGCCCAACTCTGTTTCGCAATCCACTTCTATGGTCACTTGAAAACTGCCACATTCGCCAACCGCAATCGTTCCCAAATCAAATACGAAAAGATTGTCGGTTTGCGGCTCATTCCATGTTTGCGTAGCCGAAATCACATTTATTTCATCTGGAAAAACCATTTCTATATAAGCATCAACCGCTTGCAAAGTGCCTTCATTGCAATAATTTACGGTATAATTATTTTCAAAACAACGACGCAACAAAGGCGTGCCAACCGAAACATTTAACAAAGGACAATACTCAATGACTTGCAAGCCAAAATTTTGTGCTGCTACTTCGCCTTGCGTCATATCAACCGTTTGCTCGCCATTTGTTGGGCAAGTATTTTGCCACAAAAAGTTGTTAGGCAAATTGGCTTTCAAGGTATAATCGCCGTCATAATTTACGCCAAAATTGTAAAAACCATTCTCATCTGTGCTGCGATAGCGAATGTTTCCGCTAGGTTCATGCAGCTCCACAATGATATTTTCTAGCAAATTTTCATTGAGCAAACAATCGCCTTCGTCATCTTCGTAAACTTGTCCAAAAACATCGCCTTGAAAAATGCTACCTTCGCTGTTCATTTTCAACACATATAGAGTCGCACTATAATAACCTACTACAATGACTTCATTATTAGCTGTTGCTAAAATATTTAAGCCAAAACTTGATACATCTGGAAGGTATGGCATATCTTCGCTATTCCAAATCAAATTGAAATCACTATCCAATTTCGCTGCAATAGCCGTTGCAGAAGCCAAACCGCTATCGTAGCCTGTTACCACAAAATTTCCATCAGTATCAGTATCAATTGCATGAAAAACACTACCCAAATCGGTATAAACACTATCAGCTATGACTGTTCCACTTGTTAAATCAATTTTAGCCAAATAAGGCCAAACATCATTAGCAATATTTGTGTCGTAATAACCCACTGCAACAGCTTCGTTATTTGAGATTGCTATATCGTTCAAATAAGTAAAAATAGGTGTTACCTCATTATTGATTTCTGTTTTCCAAATACTATTTCCTGCTGCATCAAAACGTGCAATTAGGCCGCCTGTTGGCACAGGTATATCTGAAAAATCGAAACTTTCAAACTCGCCAACTGCCAAAAACTCGCCATTTTCCAAAACTTCAACAGCGTGAAATTTACTGGTGCCATAGTCAGAAATATATTGTTGCCAAATTATTTCGCCATCATTATCAACTTGCATAATATAAGCTTGTGCTTGTGGCTCTACAAAATCGCCAATAGCCGAATAACCCACTAAAACATAGCCATTCTCAAGTGCTTTAATGTCTTCGGCAGTGCCAAACTCTGAGAAGCCGCCCATACCTTGCGAAAAATCTGTTTCCCATATTATCTCTCCTGTATCATCAATTTTTGTCAGTTTAGTATTCCAAAAATTTCCGTCAATGGATAAGGTAGGCACACCACCGACTATCAAATAACCGCCATCATTTCCAATGACAATGCTTTTGAAAAATTCTTGCCAATCCAAATCATACCATTGTTCCCATTGTTTAGCACCGCTTGCATCTATTTTTGCTACAAAACCCATATTGTTTCCCATTGCTTCTAAGCGTGTGCCTACTGCAATATAGCCGCCATCAGCCGTTTGTATCACATCTTTAAAAGCTTCAAAGCTTGTTTCATCGCCCCAATAAGGGCCATAAGTTTGTATCCAGCCTTGTGCATAGCCTATTGTTGTGCTTGCTAAAATGAGCAAAAAGCTATAAAAAAATGCAGTTATTAAATTTTTAGTTTTCATGTTTTTCTATTTTTTAGATTAATATTATATTCATTTAATTGTGAACACAGACTTTAATATGCGTTTAAATGTCTAAGCTAGTCCAAAGCTTTTTTTCAATAACAAAAAAGAAATGACATGTTTTTTAGCCAAAACTGTCAAATATAAGAAGTTATGAGCTACCGTAGTTTTAGAAATATGTCATTTCTCACACTTTTACGCCCTTGTTGGTGTTATCACCAACAAGTTGTTACGAAAAAACAAGCTTTAAACCAAATTACTTACCTTTTAGTTGCTGGTGATAACACACAGCAACGGCAAGAGTTGTCGTTTTTTGAGAAAAAGCAAAACCTAAACAAACTTACTTTATAGATAGTGTTTATAAAAATTGAATGTAAAGGTATTTCTCTTTCGTTATGCTACAAAAGTCAGCTATTCTGTCAAAGTACGCAAATATTTTTTTCTGTATTTGTAGGATAGAAATATTATTTTTTTAGCTAAAAAATGCTGAATATCAAGTATTTATGAAAAAAATAAGCTATTTTTGTAGGATAAAAGAATTAAAATAAAATGTTGCAAAGTAAATTAATTGGTTTGTTAAATACTTTTTCTGCGAAAGAATGGAAATTGCTGCATAAATTTGTTCATTCGCCTTATCACAATGAGCATCAAGGTGTGAAAAAGTTGTTTGTCTATTTGCAGGAAAAAAAAGACTGTTTTTCGAAAGAAAATGTAAGCAAAGTCGTTTTGTTTGCTATCGTTTTTGGCAAAAAAGCAGTTTATAAAGATGCGAAAATACGATTGGTTGGCTCTTATCTGCTCAAAGTAGTAGAAGAATTTTTGATGCAAGAAAGCTTAAAAGTTAATGTTTTTTCTAAGCAAATTTTATTGCTTAAAAGCTACCGAGAACGGCAATTGTCTAAGCATTTTACAGCCCTCATGCGTTTGTTACAGCAGCAACAAACGAAGTTTTCTTTTCAAGATGCACACTATTTTCTAGCACAACAACAACTATCGCAAGAGTTGAATCAATATATCGAACAGCAGCAAAACCGCTCTTTAGAACCCAATTTGCAACAACTTTCCGATAGTTTAGATGCTTTTTATCTCATCAATAAGCTAAAATGTTGTTGTGCGATTATGAATTATCAAAATATCACAGCGATTGATTATGAGTTGCCTTTTGCCGATGCTGTTTTACAACATTTGGCTAAAAATAATTATGCACACATTCCAATTATTCGGCTCTATTATTTGGCTTTGCTCACCTTGAAAGAAAACGATAAGGAAGAATATTTTGCGGAGTTAAAACAAACGCTATTTCAGAACTTAACGAAAATATCTTTGCATGATTTGCAAGACATTTTTGTGCTTGCTCGCAACTATTGCATTAAAAGAATTAATAATGGTGATGCAGCTTATTTGAGTGAGTTGTTTGATTTGTATAAAATAGAAATCAAGGAGCAAATTATTTTGGAAAATGGGCAAATTCCGCCATCAACTTATAAAAATATCGTTACGTTAGGCATTCATTTACAACAGTTTGAGTGGACAGAACAGTTTATAAACGATTATAAAACACATATCGCTTCTGTATTTAGCGAAGATGTTTTTCATTACAACTTGGCACGTTTATTTTTCGACAAAAAAGAATATAACAAAGCTATTGTTCAGCTAAATTTAGTCAGTTTCAACGAAAAGTTTTTGGCACTAGACACCAGAGTTTTATTGGCACAAGCCTATTACGAACTCGATGAAACAGAAGTGTTGTATGCTTTGTTGGATAGTTTTTATGCCTATTTGAAACGCAAAAAAAACATTGCTTATCATCAAGCACATTATCTGAATTTTGTGAGTTTGCTCAAAAAAATGATACGCATTTTGCCCAAAGAAAAGATTAAAAAAGAACAACTATTTCAACTCATAAATCGCCAAAAAACGGTAGAAAAAAAGTGGTTATTAGACAAATGGCAAAATTTAAGATAAGCGATATGCAATTTTTTTGAAAAAAACAAGCAAAAGATGCTTAAAAAAATGTATTTTTGCATTTCAATTAAAAAAACAAATTTATAATAAAAAGCGTAAATTTGTTTTTTTAAATTTGTTATTCTAAAAAATATTAATTTATAGAAAAAGATGTTTGAAAATCTACAGGATAAGCTAGAACGGGCGTTTAAAAACCTAAAAGGACAAGGTGCTATTACAGAGCTAAATATTGCAGCGACGCTCAAAGATATTCGTCGTGCTTTGGTTGATGCGGATGTAAACTACAAAATTGCCAAACAATTTACGAATACGGTAAAAGACAAAGCACTCGGAGAGGAGGTATTGACAGCCGTTTCGCCTAGTCAGTTGATTGTTAAAATTGTGAATGATGAGCTGGCCAAACTTATGGGCGGCACCGCAACAGAGCTACAATTGACGAGCAAACCAGCCGTTATTTTGATAGCAGGTTTGCAAGGTTCGGGAAAAACGACTTTTTCGGCAAAGTTGGCAAATCTCTTGCGTTCTCGCAAAGCGATGCGTCCTTTGATGGTAGCCTGTGACGTATATCGTCCTGCGGCAATCGACCAGCTTCAAATTTTGGGTGAAGCCATTAAAGTACCTGTTTATACCGACAAAAATAGCAGAAATCCTATTCAAATAGCTTTAGATGGCTTAGAATACGCCAAACAAAACAACAACAATTTAGTCATCATTGATACGGCAGGTCGTTTGGCCATCGACGAGCAGATGATGAACGAGATTACGAGCATCAAAGACGAAACAAACCCAGACGAAATTTTGTTTGTCGTGGACTCTATGACAGGGCAAGATGCCGTAAATACGGCTAAGACTTTCAATGAGCGTTTGGATTATAATGGTGTTGTGTTGACGAAATTGGACGGTGACACTAGAGGAGGAGCAGCTATCACGATTAAATATGTGGTAGATAAACCGATTAAGTTTATTAGCTATGGTGAAAAAATGGAGACTATCGACATTTTTTATCCAGACCGTATGGCGAATCGTATTTTGGGCATGGGCGATATTATTTCGTTTGTGGAAAGAGCTCAAATGCAGTATGATGAGGAAGAAGCGAAAAATTTAGAGAAAAAAATCAGAAAAAATACTTTTGATTTTAATGATTTCTTGTCGCAGATGTCGCAGGTTCGCAAAATGGGTAGTATGAAAGATATTGCTAGCATGATACCTGGCATGGGCAAGGCTTTGAAAAATGTAGAAATTGACGAAAGCCGCTTCAAACGCATAGAAGCCATGATAAAATCTATGACACCAACAGAACGCAGCAATCCAGATTTGCTAGATTCAAAGCGTCGTCGTCGTATTGCTTATGGTAGCGGAAACAGCATTACGGATGTGAACCGTTTTATCAAAGAGTTTGAAAATATGCGTAAAATGCTGAAAACGGTTTCTAAATTATCGTCTTCTGGCCGCTCTTTCAAAGGTTTGCCATTTGGCAAGAAAAGACGCTAGATTTTAAAGCGTCAAAATATTACTTTTTTCAAAACGAAAGGCATAGATTTTATTTTCTATGCCTTTTGTTATAATATTGAAGTTCAAGTTTTAAGCAAAAAAAAAATAGATAAATGCCTAGAAATGACTTAAATAGTCATTTTTTTGTCAAATAGATAGCTGACTACTCAACAAGAAAAACCTAAAAACGTATTAATGAGTAGTCAGATAGAATTACGCTACAAATTGTAGAAGCTAACACATTAAACCTTAATGTGTTAGCAATCAATCGGCCGTTTATTTAGATAGTGCTTGGCACTTAGATATGGAAACCTCGTTTAAAAAATATTTTAAAACTACAACCTATGAAAATGCTCAAAAATGCAAAAGCCAAATTACAAATCGGTTTTTTCTTTTTGATTTTTTGCTATGCTCAAACTCCTATTTTGGCACAAGAATGTGTAGAATTGTTAGGACTTGTTAGCTTTTCTGAAAATGAAATTAGAGTCACAGAAATAGAAGGCACAACAGGCGACCAAACTTTTTTGGCCAACTCTTCTAGCACCTCTACGATTAGTACGGCTCAAGGAATTGCAACGGCAGATGCTGAAAATCAATTGTTTACTTATATTCAATTTAGCAATATTGCAGATTTGAAAAATGTAAATACGCAAACAGGCAATCTAATTTCTTCTACTTCGACGAATACAGAAGGACTTTCGGAATTGCAGTATGACTGCGAAAACGAAAATTTATATGCTCTCAATGAAATCAGTCCGACAAGCGTACAACTTGTGCGTTTTGATGATGAAACAAGTACGCAAAATTTGATAAGTGGTTTTATCGCAGTTGATGATGGCATGATAGCAGGCAGCTCTACCATTGATGTTTTGGGCAATGTTTTCTACTTTATTACTGTAAACGGAGCAGCTTATAATTTGCATTCTGTAAATGTAAATAGTGGTGCGTCCAACACAACATTACTTAGTTTTGAGCCAGCAGATATCGATTTCGATTTTCAAAATAATCAACTTATCGCTATTGCTACCAATGGCGATTTATTTGCAATAGATGGTACAGATTTAACCAATCAAAATCTCATCGGAACAACAGGAATCCCCAATACTTCAGTTATTACACTTGGAAATGCTGCCCTTGACCCATTTGCAGGCGTTTATTATGTGACAGCAAGCTCTGCTACAAATGCAAACGAATTGTATAGCATTGATATTTTAGATGCTTCTGTTATCAATGCAATGGTCATGCCTTTTCCTATTTCGAGTTTTACATCGGCTATTCCATGTGAATCTGTGCCAGATTTTGATTTTGAAAGCACTTGCTTGGGCGATATTATTCAGTTCAATGACCTTTCGGTTGGTGCAAGTTCTTGGACTTGGGATTTTGGAGACCCTACCAACCCAAATAATACAAGTACCGACCAAAACCCTACACATTTTTATACAGAAGCAGGTATTTATGACATAACTTTAGATATTGGTGGCTGTATTGGTACTAGTCAAATTACAAAACAAGTAGAAATCATACAAACACCACCTTTGCAACTGCCTGATAGTCTTAGCACTTGTACGAGCATTTTGCTCGATGCAGGAAGTATTCCTGATGCCGAATATTTGTGGCTCACAGGTGCAAGCACGCAAACGATTGAAGCTTCGGTGGAGACTTGGTATTGGGTAGATATTACGCTTGGCGGCTGCACGGTGCGTGATAGCGTTTATGTATCTATCACAAATACGCTTGATGGCAATGGTATTTTTGAGGAGGAAATCGTGGAGGCTTGCGAAAATGAAATTGTTGTGCTGTCAGTCGATTTTTTAGATGCAACTTATGCGTGGAGTACCAACGAAACAACTGAAAGCATTGATGTAGAAAATGCTGGTGTGTATAGCGTAACCATAACAGCAGGCATTTGCGAAATTATAGACACGATTGAAGTACAATTTTCGCTAGAGCCAATTTTTGATTTGGGCGACCCAGAAATTTCTGAATGTGGCAATTCTTATACTTTCAATACGCAACTCGAAAATGTAGAGCATTTGTGGAGTACAGGAGCGACAACGCAAGAAATTACGATTTTTGCGAGCGGTGAATATTGGGTAGAAGTGACACAAGGAGCTTGCATAGCACGAGATACTGTTTTGTTAGATTTAATATCTTTTTCGCCAGCCAACTTAGGCCCTGATACGCTCAAAGTGTGCGAAACCGAAGCTTTGACACTTGACGCAACCACAAATGGAGCGACATACAGCTGGAGTACAGGCGATGTTTCGCCAACAATTGATGTCGAAAAGGCAGAAGCAGGTATCTATTGGGTAGATATTCGAGTGTCGGATTGTGAAACGAGAGACTCGATTTTCGTTGTTTTTGTGCCAGCTTTAAATATTGATTTGGGCGAAGATATTGGCATTTGCGAAGGCGAAACAGCTATGCTAACGACTGGTTTGCATGATGGAATTTATGTGTGGAGTACAGGAGAAACAACAGATACTATTTTTGTGAATGCCAGCGGCCAGTATAGCGTTTTGGTCTATAATGGCGGCTGTGTCAATACCGATACGATTAATGTAACATTGAACTTTCCGCCAGAAATTGGTTTGACCGAAACGCAAGATTTTTGCCCATTACTTACTCAATCTTTTGTTTTAGAAGTAGAAAACAACCCAAGTTATATGTACGAATGGTCAAATGGCGATAGCGGAGCAGCAATTGATGTTTTTGCAGCAGGAACTTATACGGTGAGCGTTTCAAATACAGATGGTTGTCGGACAGAAGCGACTACAACGGTAACAGAAGTTTGCGAAGCTGCTATAAAATTTCCGAATGCCTTTTCGCCAAATGAAGATGGAGCAAACGACGAATTTCGTGCTATCGCTCGCTTTGTCAATGGCTACGATATGAAAATTTACAACCGTTGGGGCGAAGAAATGTTTGCGACAACAACACTTTCAGAAGGCTGGAACGGCCGCTACAAAGGCAAAGATGCACCAATGGGCGTATATGTTTGGTGGGCTACTTTTACCGATGAAGAGGGAAAAACTGTATTGAAGCAAGGGAATTTGACTTTGGTGAGGTAGTTTTTTTGTATAAAATATTGATAGAATGAGGTAGAAAGCACTTTTAAAGTGCCTTCTACCTTTTTTTAAATATAAAAAATAACAAGTGACTTTTTATAGCAAAAAAACTTTTCCTTTTTTGTCTTTGCGAAGCCTGCGAAGCAATCTAAACCGTACCAAAACCGATAAATCATCGTATAACTATGGTTTTAGACAAGGTACGCCTTGTATCTACAAAATGTTATATTGTTTTTCTATCCTTTCTCAAATCACTAACTACTTTTTGAGCATCAGTATTCCAGATGCCTTTGTATTTTTGTAGTAGAAAATGTATATGTTTGTTTTTTTTGAATTTGTTATCTTCTTTTTGTTTTTTATAATAGACTCTATTCACAAAATTTTAGATAAAGGATAATAGGGAAACAAAGGTGGCAGGCATTTTGAAAATGCCTACCACCTCTTTTTACGATAATATTTGCTAAAACTATGAAAATGTAGGCTTTGCATTTATCCAATGATATTTTTATTTTTCCTTACACTTTTTTTGTGAATAATGTTTTTTGTAGAAAATGATTATCCGCCCTTGATTGAATAAGCAATAAAAATATTGATTTGTTGGTTTGCATTTTTCATAATGGCCAAATATAAGCATTTTGTTGAAAAAATGAAAAATAAGGACTAAGAAAAAAAATAAGCCATTTCATACAAAAAAACGAAAAACTTTTTTACCTTTCTGACACTAAATCTTGGGCAAAAACAAACTTTTTCGCTCATAAAAACCTTATTTCTTTTTCAACTAAATAGCAATTCTTTTTTTTAAGACATAACAAAAACATGAATAAAATTTCATCGCAGCAACTAGAAAAACTCGTTGCTAAAACATTTACGCCAAAAGAACTAGCAGAAAATAAATTGTTTCCTGTTACGAAGATAGCACCGCTTGCTATTATTCGCATTTCGGCACAGTTCAAATCGCTCAATTTGGGACGTGAAAATATGATTTTGCTATACGATTTGCCACTTGCCGACATCAATAAAGGCTTTTTGCTAACAGATAGCAACATACACTTTTACAAAGGCTATCTCAATATCAGTGAAATCAGTTCTTTGTACGATAGCAATGGCGATTTGCTATTTCCTACACCAGAATTACCTGCTGAAATTCGAGCAAAAATCGTGCAATTGTTGAAAGGAATTGACAGTTTCAAGCCAGAAAACGACACAAATATGGCACGTTATGGCAAAAATCATGATGATGAAATTGAAATAAGCATCAATATTAAAGAAGAAAAGCCTACTTCAAAACAAAAAGCTAATTCAGAAGAAAAAAGCCCAAAACAAGCGACAGAACAAGATATTATTGATAGGGAATATTTGGATATGCTCAAACACGAAGCTGATATTTACTTAGACCTTTGCAAGCAGTTGGACAATGATGATTTTTTCAAAGAAACGCTGCAAAAAATGACCAACAGCTCGGATATTATCGTCAATAATCCGAAATCAAGCGAGTTGTTTTTGCAAGATATGATAAAAATATATGGTATTATTGCAGAGGCAAAAGGCACACTAACAAAACGTGAGCAATTTGCTTTAGCCTATAATTTCAATCGCTTGTTGGGCGAAGGTGATATGGCAAAAAGTATCAAATTGAGCCGTATAAATGGCATGGTGCAACACCCAAATTTTGAAAAAAATATGGAACAAGCACAAAGCTTTTCTGCTTTTAAAGGCAAAGGACAGTTTCCAAATGAATTGTTATTGCCTACTATTTTAGCCAAACTCAATCACGACCTTTTCGCAACAACAGCCGCACATCTCAACCGTTTTGCGTCTATCATCGTGAAAGCCGATGGAACAGTAACGGAGCAAGAAGAAGAATTATTGAAGCAAATTTGGGCGATGGCTCACAAACCAAAAGTTTCTATTCCGAATGTGAAGCAAGTAGAATTTGACGAAAAAGGCACTTTAGACGAGGCAATTGCTGAATTGAATGAGTTGATTGGCTTAAAAAACATAAAACAAGACGTTAATACGCTGATAAACTTCCTAAAAATTCAGCAAATACGAGAAGAAAAAGGTTTAGCAACGCAAAAACGCTCTTTGCATTCTGTTTTTATGGGGCCTCCAGGAACAGGAAAAACGACTATCGCTCGTTTGATGGCGAAAATATTTAAGGCTTTGGGCGTGCTAAAACGTGGGCATTTGGTGGAAACCGACAGAGCAGGTTTGGTGGCTGGCTACATCGGACAAACGGCTGCAAAAGTTGATGAAGTGGTAAAGGCAGCACTCGATGGCGTTTTGTTCATCGACGAGGCGTATGCCCTTACTCGTGGCGGCGACGATAAGCGAGATTTTGGCAACGAAGCTATCGAAACTTTGCTCAAAAGAATGGAAGACCATCGTGGGCAATTGGTCGTTATTGTGGCTGGCTATCCCGACGAAATGGAGACTTTTATTAAGTCAAATCCAGGCCTGCAATCTCGTTTCAATCGCTATTTTAATTTCAACCATTATCAGCCGCAAGAATTGCTAGATATATTCAAGCTTTTCGCACGCAAAGCCGATTTTACGCCAAATGAAGATGCGGAAGAAAAGCTGTTTTTTATTTTTGAAACGCTGTATGAAAAGCGTCATTCTACCTTTGGAAATGCTCGTGTGGCCAGAAATTTGTTTGAGCAATGTATTGAGCGGCAAGCCAATCGTATTGTGAGCATCGCACCGCTGACCGAAGAAATTTTGATGACTTTGACGGAAGACGATATTCCGCCTGTAAACGAAACCGTCAAAAAGATTTTGGTTTTTGATGAAGAAAAAGAAAAGGAAAAAAAGAAAGGTGCTGACAATTTGAATGTGCAAGAAGCTATGAAAACTATCAAAAGCGTGATGCAGCCAGATGCAGAAGATGCTACCGAATAATATGTAAATTAAGCAATTGTGAGACATGACATATCTTAAAGATATGTCATGTCTTTATTATGAGATTTTAAACCGTACTTCTCCATGCAGCAAAAAAAAGCTATCCAAGTTTTACAACTGCTTCGTCAAAAGTATATAGCAAAAAGAGTTGTTAAAAACTTTTTTTATACTTTTTCGTTTGCTTGCTTTCTCGCCTTTTTATTGCATTATTTTAGTGCTTTTTCTGCTTCGCAAAACTGCTTTTTTACGCTCTTATCTACCATAATTCTAACGCTTTTATTTTCCTTAAAACAGCAACTTTTTAGCATTTCGCTAGATGATATAACGCTTCAGCTAAACAAGCACTTTCCAGAGCTTGAAAGCAGCACACATTTAGTTTTGAAAAATGAGGAACAACTCAATTTTTTAGAACAACTGCAACAGCAAAAAATCCTTGCTACCTTTTCGAGTTTAGATTTAAAAAAAGCTTTTTCTATTTCTTTCAAACAGCCTTTTTTAACGTTTATTTCTGCTGCTTTTTTTGTTTTTTTCGCTTCGCAAATATTATTTTTTTACAACAAAAATTTTAATACTTTACATAAAAATAATATTGTAAAACCTTTACAATCAATAGATAATGAAAATAATTTAAAGGAAAAAAAAGAAAAGCCATTTTCGCTAGAGCAAGTAAATATTACCATAAAACCGCCAGCTTACACACAAAAACCAAATACTTCTTTCAAGCAATTTCAAGATTTGCAAGTGCCTGAAAATAGTGAAGTTATATTTCAGATAAAAGCTAATCAAAGTGTAGAAAAAGCAAGTTTACAAATTGATAAAGAACAACTTTTTCCCTTAAAATGTGGTGCTAAAAATACTTGCGAAATCAATCATACTTTTACAGAAAATAGCTTGTATCATCTTGCTTTTTTTCCACCAGAAAAAGAAGGTTTTTATACCGATTATTTTAAAGTAAATGTGATAAAAGATATGCCTGCCGATATTTCTTTTTTAAAGCCGCAAGCATATTCTGAAATAGATATTTTGATAACAAAAAACATAGAAATTGAAGCTCAAATTAGCGATGATTATGGCATAGGAAATGCTTTTTTGATGATGACAATTGCGAAAGGAGAGGGGGAAGCCGTAAAGTTTGAGGAACAACAATTGAGTTTTGATAGAAAGCAAAAAGTAGCGAAAAATCAATTTTTATTTCGCAAAACACTTCGTTTAAAAGATTATGATATTGCTCCGAGCGACGAAATATTTTTATATATAACAGCAAGCGATAATAAAAATCCAAAGCCAAATATCTCACGTTCTGATGTGCATATCGTTGAGATTGCGGACACTTCGGAGCAAGCCATTTTTGAAATAAACACTTCGCCAATTGATGTGATGCCAGCTTATTTTCGCAGTCAGCGACAGCTTATTATTGATACCGATGAATTAATTGCTGAAAAAACAAAGCTTTCAACTACTGAATTTGCTGAAAAAGCCAACGATTTGGCGAAAGACCAAAAGCTATTGCGTTTGCGTTATGGCCAATTTTTGGGCGAAGAATTTGAGAGCGAAGCTGGCGGCCATCATCATGAAGAGCATGAACATGAAAATGAGGAAGTTGCACATCACGACGAAGCACATGAGCATGAACACAGCGATACAACAGCACATCAGCATAGCAAAAGTTGCAATCATGAGCATGAACATGAGCATCATGAACACGATGAGCAAGCACATCACGATGAAGAACATGAGCATGAACACAGCGATACAACAACGCACAAGCATAGCGAAACTTGCACGCATGAGCATCACGAACACGAAAAAAATAGTGCTGCTAATGAGAAACATAAACATGACGAAAAAGAGCATCAACACGAGCATCATGAAGCTGAAAATGAACATGAAGGACACCATCATGCCGAGCCAGAAATTTCGCCAGAAGCGGAAGACGAAATAGCGACAACAACACGAGCGAGTGCCGAATTTATGCACATTCATGATGTAGGAGAATCGGCTACTTTTTTTAGCGAAGCCATAAAAACAAAACTCAAACAAGCATTAGCCGAAATGTGGGAAGCAGAATTGCATTTGCGAATGGCAGCACCAGAAAAAGCTTTGGTTTTTGAGCATAAAGCCTTGAAAATCATAAAAGATATACAACAACAATCACGCATATATGTTCATAAAGCAGGCTTTGAAACAACACCTTTAGAACCGTATAAAAAACGTTTTTCTGGCGATTTATCAGATTTGAAAAACCTTAGCGATACTCAAAAAAATGAACAAAAAGATAAATATATTTATAGCCGAAAAGCTTTGGCTATTTTGCAAAAAATAAAAGCCGAAAACTATGAATTGAAAGTGAAAGAGATAGCTATTTTTGAAGCAGCAGGCCGTGAATTGAGTGCTGCTCTGATGACGCAAAAGGGAAATTATTTTGCTCATTTATCGCATTTAAGGCGTTTTATTGCGGTTTTTGAAAGCGAAAAAAAGACTTGTTATGATTGTGTGCCATTTATAGAAGCGGCTTTGTTTCATTTTTTGCCAGAGGAGAAAGTAAAAACAAAGTTTTCAAGTCCGAAAAATTTGAAAGAAATGACGAGGGTTTATTATGAAGAATTATTTCAGTAGGAAATATTTTTTGCTCAAAATATACTGATAAGTTTTATTGGCTTTTAGGTTTTTATTGCTTTCATTTTTTGTTTTATAAAAGCCATATGCCGCCTTATTTCAGTTCCTATGATTTCATTTATTTCTTCTTTTGTAAGTTGTTTGCTATACGGTTTTTCTAAAAGGCAAATCACTTTTTCTGTGCGAAAATGCTGTACAATTTTGTAAGTGAACTCCTCAAATTGAAAGCTAAGATTGGCATGAAAATTAAAGTTTTCCATGTCTTTTTTTTGAAAAAAACGAAAGTTTCCTCCTATTTCAATATATTGCAAGTCTGAAAAAGTGCTTTCTTTTAAATGTTCCAAGCTATTTTTCAGCACAATTTGCATATCGTGATAAGCACTATAAGTTTGATTGATGTGAATGTAAAAAATAAACTTTTTGTAATGCGAAACAAACGATTGATTTTCTTTAGCAAATTTTTCTGCTAAAGGAATAATGTTTTTGATGGCAAAATCTTGAATATTCATAAAAATACTTTGTGATTAAAACATAAAAAAGAAGGTGGTAGGCATTTTGAAAATACCTACCACCTTTTTCTAATTTTAGTCTTCTATTTCTTTCATTTTTTCTTCTAAAAAAGCGATATGTCTTCTTATTTCAACAGCTACAATATCATTTATTTCTTTTTTTGTTAATTTTTCATGATATTGTTTTTCTAAAAAAATAGTTCCTTCCTCATTTACAATTTCATATTTTGCTTTCATAAAAAAAATGTCAATTCTAGCTATGAAATCAAACTCTGGAAATCTTCTTTTTTTGAAAGAAAAAAAATCAAATACCAAGCTAAAATTATCTAATAAACTTACAGTCGTATTTATTAATTTATCAAATGCTCTTATAAGGTTAAGTCTATTATCTTGCCAATTAAAATCTTCCTCTTCATTTAAACGACAATAAAAGTGACTTTTTGAATAAAATTTAGCCATTTTTACATTTTTTTGAATAAACTTTTCAGCTAAAGGTAAAACAAGATTACGAGCAAAATTTTCAATATCGATTTCTTGTTTTAAAACTATCATTTCTTCACTCACTTCTTTTATTTTCATATCCAAAACCGCCAATTCCTTATCCAAATCATCGGCTTCTTCAATGCTTTCGCCTTTCGCACCTTTTATCATGAGTTCTAAAGAGTGAATTAAATTTTCGGCTATATAATCTACAAAAGCATTCAGATTTCCAGCATCGGCGAGTTGCAAAACTTCAAAATAATGCTGTTTATCTTCTTGTTTCACAATCACAGGCGGAAAGCCAAAACGCATTAAAATGAAATTCATGAGCAAACGTGCTGTTCTGCCATTTCCATCATCGAAAGGGTGAATGCGAATATATTTGTAGTGAAATTGTGCCGCTAAAACGATAGCATTTATATCTTTTTCATCCGCTTTTCCTCTGTACCAATTGATTAAATCATTCATTTTCGCTGGCGTTTCCTCTGGCGTAGCAAAACGAAAAATTTCGCCTATTTTCGTCAAAACATGATTTGGAGCAGTTTTGTAAACACCGACATTTATTTTTTTGCGAGTTTTTTGGCCATCTGCCGTAATAGCATCGGAAAAATACGAATCCTTCAAAATCAAAGTGTGCAATTCTCTGATAAAACTTTCTGTTAGCGGCCGTTCTTGTTTCACGATTTCGCTTATCCATTTTACGGCTTCATTGTGGCCTGTCATTTCAAAATGGTCTTTCAAGGGCTTGCCAGAAGCTGTTAAGCCAAATAAAATTAATGCTTTTGTTTCGCCATAAGACAAAGAATTTCCCTCCAAACTGTTGGAATGATAGTTCCAATCTAGTCTAAATTTTTGCATAATTCGCAGTTCATCGTCTTTTTTCAAAGGCCGCAAAGTATCTAGCTCTGCTTTCAAAAGTATGGCTTTTTGTATGGGATTCATGTTTTTGTTTTTTTATAAAACCTAAAATTCAAAATAATATAACTAACTCATTCTTTTTTGCTTATATTTAAGCTTCAATTTCTTTAGCAATGGTTCGGACATTTTTTATAACAATTCTCGGTATAGTAAAAAAACATCTTTTGGCAAGCGAAACATACTATTTTTCCATAAAAATAGTGAATATTGGTCGCCTTAGCCTAAAAAAAATAGTATGTTTAAACTTTTGATAAAAAAATGTATAAATGTCCGAACTGTTGTTTAGAGAATTGTAAAAATAACATTTTTTGGCTTAGTTTTGCAAAGAAAAAGCTTATTTTGCTTTCAAAACCAAACGGATAAAAGCATGAAAATAAAAACGCTATACATACAAGATTATAAAATCCTTAAAAAATTTAAAATTAACTTTTGTTATAAAGAAAAAATCAATTTGATAACAGTACTTTCTGGCATCAATGGAAGTGGAAAAACAACTGTTTTAGATTTTATTTATGACACTTTCAAAAAACAAAATATTACACTTGCCAATGCTGAAAGTTTTATCCATATTGAAGCAGAGCTTTTTTCAAAAAACTTTAAAGAAAATTATAAATTAACAAGTAGTTTTCTGAAACAAAATAAGTCTCATTTTCGGTTTCCTTTATCCAAAAAAATCATTTACTATAAAGCAAGCAAAGAAAATGAATTGGCAAAAAAAAGCATCATTGACTTTATTGATTTTCTGATTTATGAAAAAGATGTACGAAGTAGTGAGGCTTATGCAGTTTTGCAAACAAAAATAAATGAAATTTTGGCTAACTTGCAACTTGATATTGCTTTTAGTGGTTTGGACAAAAAAAAAGAAATTTATTTCAAAAATGCACATTCAAACCGTATAAAATTACAAGATTTGTCAAGTGGCGAAAAGGCAATTATTACTAAAGTTTTACCGCTTTATCTCGCTGATGTTAAAGATAGCCTTATTTTGATAGACGAACCAGAAGACTCCTTGCACCCAAATTGGCAAAATGAAATAGTTGGTTTGTATCGCAAGGTGGCAGAGCGAAACAACAATCAGTTTATTATCGCTACACATTCGCCGCATATTGTCGGTGCTGTTCGGCAAGAATGTGTTAAAATTTTGAAGAAAGAGGAAGATGTAATAAAAGTAATTGATAGCAGTACGAAATCTTATGGCAAACGAATTGATGAAGTTTTGCTCGAAATTTTTGGCTTGAAAGCACTTAGAACACCAGTAGTTGAGCAAAAAATAGATGCTTTGAGTGAAATGTTAAATGAAAATAATTTTGAGAATGAGAATTTTGAAAATTTGCTCAAAGAATTAGAAGAAACTTTAGGCCGTTTTGATAGTGATTTGGCAATGATTAGAATGGAAAAAATGAAAAGAAAAGTTTTGAGATGAAAAAAATAGATAAAAGCGAACCGTCTTTATTTACTGATTTTATCAAAAAAGAAAAACCTAAAATTTGGGCAGATTTTAATATTGGATATGATACAAGAAGCTATATGTTGTGTGATGAACAAAATTTTCAATGTGCTTATACTGAAATTGCAATTGAGCCAGAAAATACTTCTTCTCATATCGACCATTTTCGAAAAAAAGGTATGTTTCCTAAACAGTGTTTTGAATGGCAAAACCTCTTAACGGCTTGCAATAATGAGAAATATGGTGCAAAATATAAAGACAAAAATATCAAGGAAGAGGATTACAAATTGCTAATTCAACCAGCTATCGAAAATCCGAAAAGTTTTTTTATCTATTCTTTTATAGGAGATATAATTCCACTTTCAAAAGATGAACAAAGCAATAGTTATAAAAAAGCGAAAACAAGCATTGATTTGTTTAATTTAAACCATAAATCACTTAAAGAACAACGCAAAACAGTTTATAAACAAGTAGAAGCTATGTACACTTTCTTGACATTAAAACAACTAAAAGAAGTAATTGGTCGTTTTGATAGTTTTATAGAATATGTTTATTATACTTTAAAACAAATAGATGCTCAAAAAAAGTAAAACTGAAAATACCTAAAAAATCATACACATTCCACTTTGCAAATAAAAAATACAACATATCAAATATTTCTGTTAGCCATTTTGTTATTTTGCACCGATATTTCGGCTCAAAACCCGCAAAATAGAAGCGAAACAGTGCCTAAAGACAGCATTGCGACGAGCAAAAACGATTCGGTACAGCTACAAACGGATAGCTTAGATGTGCCTATTAAAATGTCTAACAATTCATTGAATGCACGAGTGACTTACAAGGCAAAAGACTCTATCGTTTATGACATCACGAATAAGAAAGTTTATTTGTATAACAGAGCTTCGATTAGTCAAGAAGATATGGAACTCGAAGCCGCAAGTATCGTTTTTGACCAAGAAGCAAAAATAGTGAAAGCAGCAGGCGAAACAGATTCTTTAGGTCGTGCTATTGGTACGCCAAAAATTGCGGAAGGTGGCAGAAATTATGAAGCAGCAGAAATTGAATATAATTTTGAAAGCAAAAAAGGCAAGCTTTCGCATATTGTGACGAAAGAAGGCGAAGGATATTTGCGAGGCGAAAGGGTGAAAAAAAATGAACAAAACGAATTGTTTGCTCAAAATGCTTTTTATACTACTTGTGCTTTGGAGCATCCACACTTTAAAATAAAAGTAGATAAAGTAAAAATTATACCTAATAAATTGATAGTTTCAGGCCCTGCACAGCTCGAAATTGCAGACGTTCCTACGCCTTTGGTATTGCCTTTCGCCATTTTTCCGATACAAAAACAACGGTCTTCTGGTATCATTTTGCCCAGCTATGGCTATTCGCCCAATCGAGGCTACTATTTGCAAGGCGGTGGCTACTATCTCGGTTTCAGCGATTTTGTCGATTTGGCACTCACAGGCGATATTTACACCAATGGAAGCTGGCGAGGAAATGCAACTAGCGTTTACAGAAAACGATATAAATTTAATGGAAACGTAAGCTTAGATTTTGGGCGAACTCGTGAGGGCGACCCAATTACACCAGATTTTCAGGTGCGAGACAATTTCCGAGTCGGCTGGACACACTCGCAAGACGCTAAAGCACGGCCAAATAGCAGTTTTTCGGCCAATGTGAACTTTGCAAGTAGTGGCTTCAACAAAGAATACGGCGTAACAAACAGTACGGTTTTGACAAATACTATTACTTCGAGCATTAGTTTTAGGCAAAAAATTCAGAACTCACCTTTTAGTTATACTTTAAATGCTCGGCACGAACAAAATACAAATACCAATAAAGTCAATTTAACTTTGCCTACTTTTACCTTGAATATGAATCGTATTCAGCCGTTTAAACGAAAAGTTAAGGTAGGAAAAGACAAATGGTTTGAAAAAATTAATTTGACATATAGCATGGATGCACAAGCTCGTACTTCGGTGGCTGATTCTTTGCTATTTACGAATACGGTTTTCGATGAGTTGCGGTATGGTGTCAATCATCGGCCTGGAATAAGCACCAATTTCAAAATTTTGAAATATATAAATGTACAGCCTAGCCTTACTTATAGCGAAGCGTGGTATCTCGAAACAACTCGAAAGGTTTGGGTGGGCGATACTATTCTTCCTGGCGAAACTATCGAAATACCTAATTTGGACAAAACTTTGATTCGTGTTGCAAGTGATACTTTGGCCAATGAAGTCTATGAAACTACTGTAAATGGTTTTCAAAGAGCAATGCAGTTTGGCGGTGGTTTGAGTATGAGTACAACACTTTATGGTATGTTCAATTTTCGGAAAAGCCGTATAAAAGCTATTCGACATGAGTTTCGGCCAACAGTTGGTTTTAATACTCGGCCAGATTTTGAGAAAGCACCGTTCAATTATTATAGAAGCTATGTGAAAAATGGTGATAATGACAATATTGCCGACAATGATACAATTACTTATTCTATTTTTGAAAATGGCATTTATGGCTCGCCAGGCCGTGGCTCGCAGGCAGCGATTACTTTTGGTTTTGCCAATAATTTGCAAATGAAAATTCGGCCTTCCAAAAAAGATACTGCTACAACCGATAGAAAAATCAATTTGTTAGACCGTTTTGCTATCAATTCTTCTTACAACTTTTTGGCAGATAGCCTAAATTTAGCAAATATTAGAGTTAGTGGAGGTACTAATTTGTTCAATAAAATAAATATCAATTTCGATGGTACTTTTGACCCATATATTACAGATGACGCTAATAAAAGGTTAAATCGTTTTGAGTGGGCAGAAAACAAAAGGTTGGCACGTTTCAAAAGTGCAAATATCACCTTGCGAACCGATTTGAGTTCAGATGAAATCGGAAAAGGTAAGAGTTTGATAAAAAATGCTAATCGAAATACTGGCGGCAATTCGGGAGCGAAAGTGCGTGATGCGAAAAGTTCGAGAAGCGGCAATGCTGCCGAGCGTGAGGAAATAAATAACTATTCGGAACAATTCGACAATTGGAATATTCCTTGGAAATTTGGCCTTGATTATACTTTGAGGCTTGACCAAACAAAAAGAAATGGCGTTGATACGCTTATTGTAACTCAGAATTTGGGTTTTAATACAACATTAAATTTGACCAGAAATTGGCGTGTTACTATTAGTTCTGCTTATGATTTTGTGAATAAAGAACTTGCAAGAACAACGATAAATCTAAATCGTGATTTGCATTGTTGGGAAATGTTATTCAATATTACGCCAAATGGAGCATATCAAAATTATAGCTTTGAGTTGCGTGTGAAATCTTCTGTTTTGCAAGATTTGAAACTAACTAGAAAACGAAGATGGCAGGATTTATAAATGTTTTTTTGTAACTATTTTGAATGGTTATCATTTTTTTAAGGGCTTTTTTACTGAAAAATAGTATGTTTTCAACAAAAAAGTGTACCAGCATGAGTTTTTAACTCGTGCTAAACCAAAACGGTAGCTTTTAGCTACCTATTCATCCAATTCAAAGCTATCTGGTAGTTAAAAACTACCAATTTGATGTGGTACGAGTTGAAAACTCATACCTGTTTTATAGTTTATTTGGCACTTTTTGGAGCGAAAAACAACATTCTTGTTATTCTTAAATTCGATAGCCCATGTGACAGGTTTTTAAAACCTGTCACGTCTAAACAAATAGGTGCTATTTTTTTTAAAAATTACATAATTTACTTTGCAACGTATTTAACACCTACATATCAATCATATTTTTCACAAAGTTAGGCAAAGCAAAAGCTGCCAAATGCACATTTTCGTTATAATATTGCAAATTATGTTCTTGTGAAAAAGCTTTGGCTTCTATACTATCAAAATCTGAAGGTCTGATATTTCCTTTGCTCGAATACGAAAATGCCCACATGCCACTTGGGTAAGTTGGAATAAAAACAAGGTAGCAATGCACATTGTTTTCGCCAAAAATGCTTTTATAACATTTGAAACAATCGACAAAAGCTGCTGCCCCAAAACGTGGCGACTCGCTTTGTGTAACTAAAATTCCTGTATCATTCAAAATTCGATGAGCATTGGCATAAAAATCATAAGAAAAAAGTCCTAAAGCAGGCCCTTCTGGGTCGGTAGAATCAACAATAATCAAATCGAAACTCCCTGCCTGTGCTTGTGCTACATATTTTATTCCATCATCAATGATTAGTTTCAACTTAGGATTGTCGAAAGCTGCCGACAAGCTAGGCAAATGCAAACAAGAAGCTTCAACTACTGTTTTGTCTATTTCTACCATTACTACTTCTTCTATATCAGGGTGTCGCAACAACTCACGCACTGTGCCGCCATCGCCACCGCCAATAACTAAAGCACGCTTTACATTTTTGTGCGACAACATAGCAACATGTGTAATCATTTCGTGATAGCCATATTCGTCTCGCTCCGTACACATGACCATATTATCAATGCTCAACATTTTGCCATACGCAAAAGTATCATATACTTCTACTAGCTGATAAGGCGATTTTTTGCGATATAAACGGTCGCCTTTGTGTCGCAACGATAAAGCTGTATTTTCATCTTTGTCCGTAAACCACACATTTCTACTTGCTTTATGTTCTTCGACTCTTTGTTCATGTTCTTCTCTCCATTCTGCCAAGTTTTGAGCATTTTTTTCTAACAAATTCGGTTGCCCACGTTTTATTTCCATTGCCGAGCCATGGCCAGCACCAAAAGCTTTTTTGAGGAACTCATAGGCAATCCAAGGGTTTACGGCATCGCCACAAGTAAACAAATCTATTGCAGCATAGTTGTATTCAGGCCAAGTATGTATGGCCAAATGGCTTTCCTGAATTACTACTACACCCGAAACCCCAAAAGGCGAAAAATGGTGAAAGGTAGAGTTTATGACAGTTGCTTTCGCTTCTTTTGCGGCAGCTACCATGCTTTGCTCAATATAAACAGCATCATTCATAGCTTCTGTTGAGCAGTTGTAGAGTTCTACTAAAATATGTCGTCCTAATGTATCCATTTTTTCGATTGATAAAAGTTTTTGTATGAAGTGCCAGGCACTATTTTAATAAAAGAGCGTTTTATTTTTTTTGGCTAAAAAGCAAGCAAAGATATTTATTATTATACAAAAACGTTTCACTTATCGCTTTTTCTTTTCTCAAAACTTGTTTTTTGCGAAAAATGGCACATTAGTTAAAACCCTTAGTAATGGCAAAAAATCTCTGCCTCAAATAAAGAAGTTATTTTTTGAACGTTACTTATTTATATTTCTTTTTTGAAATTAGATTTCCAGTAATTGCCTTTTGTGCTTTTGACCTAAAACGATTAATTGTTTTACTTCTCAATTTTCGATGTTTTGTTTTGCGGCCTTGCACTCGACTACGCCATTTTTGCCAATTTTTGAGTCGCATTTCTTGCTTCATCAAACGAATGACTTCATTTTCCGACAAGCCAAATTGAAATGTTATAGCCTCGAAAGGTGTACGGTCTTCCCAAGCCATATTAATAATACGGTCAATCTGTAGTTCACTAAGATTATATTTTTTAATGATATTCATTTACTTTTATTTTTTGAACAGTATTACAACAAGAATTTTTTTGTTTTGTTTATGTCATTAAAAATAATTGAACAAAAACTAGATTACTTTCATTATGAAAAGTCCTTTTTTTTTATTAGCTTTAATCTTGTTTAAAATTTAATCCTATTTTATAACCTATTTGTAAATGCAATAAATCATGACAAAAAATGTATTACAATTTTGCTGCCTTATCTTAATGTGCAGCAGTTTAAATCTTTTGGCACAAAGCCAAACGACTGTCTTAAAAAAGGCAGAAAAAAAAGTATTTGACCAAAGCAGTCAGCGAGCTACTTGTGTAGAAAAAGTAGCTATCTCTGGCAGAGAACTAGACGTACCTCACGTTGCGAGTGCTACACCTACTACTAGCGAAAGAAGCAGCGTAGGCATTACGGTAGGAGAAACAAGCTATGACTTGCAAACAAACAATGCTGTTTGTCGCCGTCTTGTATTAGACAATGAAGACACAGCCCACGCCATCTGGACAATGAGTTTGACAGGCGATGCTGCTGCTCCTGACAGAGGTACTGGCTACAATACTATTGATGTAAATACGCTAGAAGCTGGCGAATGGCCAACAGACAGAATAGAAACTGATAGAAATGGCTGGCCAAATTTGGGACTTACCGAAAGTGGACGTATTTTTTCTATCACTCACTTTGCAGGTTCTACCGACTTTTTTGGCGGTTTGAGCTGGGCCTATAAAAACTTAGAAGATACAGAATGGACGCACTCAGCATTTCCTCTTGGCGATGGTAGCGATACTTGGGCTAGAGCAGCCGTAGATGGCAATACTATTCACGTTATTGCTGGCCGTCAGGGTGCAGATGGTGAAGAGGCTTGTAATCTTTTAGGCGGTTTAAATTACTACCGCTCTCTTGATGCAGGTGATAATTGGGAAGAAATGCCTTGTATAGATGGCATGGATAGCGATGTTTTTCCACGTTTATCAGGCGATGGTTATGCTATTGATGCTTCAAATGGTACGGTAGCTATCGTTGCAGGAACTCACAAACCTGTCGTTTTCAAAGGTACTGATATGGGTGAAATGGGCGTAGAATGGGAGCCTTATCATGTATTGGTAGAGTTGGAAAATCCTTTATACTTTCCAGATGAAGGCACAACACTGCCTTTAACGATTAGCACAGACGAAAGTTATTCTATTCTTATCGACAATAATAACATGGTACACGTTTGGTATGGCCGTGTTGCGATAGAAAATGAACTTGGAGATACAGGTTCTTGGTATCCTGGCAACAATGGTTTGATGTATTGGAACGATGGTTTTGCAGAAGAGCAAGAGCCTACCGTTATTGGTGAAACAGTAAGATTTAATGGTGATGGTGCAGATACTTCTTTTGTATTTGATTTCAATACTTATGACCCGAACTTGTATTTTGCCAATCAAGTATCTATGCCTAGTTCTGGAATAGATGATGATGGCAATTTGTATGTTTCTTTTTCTTCTATCGTAGAAGGTGCTATTGACCCTATTAGCGGCCAATATTTCAGAGACTTATTCCTTATCAAATCTCTTGATGGTGGTGCTTCTTGGATTGGCCCTTACAATGTATCAAATAACCCTAGCGAAGAAGCAGTTTATGGTTCTATGGCTAGAAAAGTAACAGACAAGGTACATATTTTGTATCAATCTGACGAATTTCCGGGCATCGCAGTTCAAAGTACACAAACTGATATCGTATTCAATGATATTAATTATGTACAAGTAGGTACTGACGAAATCGTAACACCAGACCCTAATTATGATACTGCTCCACAAGTATTAGTTTTATCGGCTTTGTTCGGCTTTGAGCAATGTATTTATGATATTGATAATATCGAAATGGTAGTTATTGATTATCCAGATGGCGAAAATACTACTATCGAACTGAGCGGAACGATGCTAACAGGCTATGAAGAAGGCGTAGGTTATACTTTGGCAGAAGCTGGCGATGGCTACACACTTGTAGTTACAGTAACAGATAGCGATGGCAATATTAATGAATCTTTGTTTGAAGAAATGACAATTTCGGCAGACGAATCTGCTCCTTTTATTGTAGGCGAACCTTTCAATCTTTTTGATACGCCAGAAGGTACTTTCATAGAAGAATTATTTGACTTTTTCAGCACTGTTTCTGTTATTGAAGGTACTCCTTATGTAGATTTGGGTGCAGAAATTTTCGATGATGCAGATGTATATGGCTGTCCTGCAAGTTTAGATATAGATATTCCAAGTGCTTTAGTAGATGGAACTGCTTCTATTGGAACTTATACAGTAACATATAGCGGTATTGACAATGTAGGAAATCCTGCTGAAGATATCGTTAGAACTGTAAATGTAGTAGCTTCTGACCTTGCTGCTCCTGTCATTTATTTGATAGATGAAGAAGGCAATACAACTGCTGGCGACCTTAGCGAAACTATTGAAGCTGGTGGTGGTGCTTGGGAAGATGATGGCTATATCGGTGTTGATGATATTGATGGTTTGGTAGATGTAACGGTTTCTGGCGAAGTAGATACCGAAACTTTAGGCACTTATGAAGTCACTTATACGGCTACTGATGCGGCTGGCAATACAACAACTGTTGTTAGAACGATAGAAGTAGTAGATACTACTGCTCCTGTTATCGGGCTTACGCCTGCTACCTTGCCATTAAATGCTGCAACGGCTGCGTTTAATTGTGGCGATGAATATTATTTTGATTTTAATGCAGATGGACAATTGGTATTGTTTAAGCCAGATGGCCCAGATGCCAATACAGACCCAGATGTAGCAGTAACGGTTACAGCTTTTGATGGCTACGATGGTAACATCACTAGCGAACTTGAATATACTATTACTGACCAAGATGGTAATGTATATGGTAACAATCTTTGCACAACAGGAAGTAACACTTATACTGTTACATTTTCGGTAACTGATAATAGCGGAAATACAACTGTAAGAGATAATCCTTCCAATCCTTTGACACAACCTTTAACAATTATTGTAGTAGGTTGTAATGAAGATTGTCAAGTAGGTATTGAAAATGATGTGTTAGCAAATGCTATTGATGTTTATCCAAACCCAACTAGCGGACTTGTAAATATCAATTTGGCAAGCGACATCACAAAAGCTGATATTGCGGTTTATAATGCAGCAGGAAAAGTAGTAGCTACAACAAATGCTCAAACACCTCAATTTGATTTGAGTGAAGCAGCAGCAGGCATTTATTTTGTGAAAATAACGACCAATAAAGGCGACTTTGTTCAGAAAATAGTATTAGAAAACTAAGAACATTCTTTTTTCTAATAAAAATTAAAACGAATCAAGCGATTAGTATTTGCCTTTTTAGGTAAATGCTAATCGCTTTTTTTTTACTCAAATTTGAATAGATATTTAGACTAAAATCGAATTTTGGTAGGTATAAAACCTACTGCTACTGAGCCGTTTTGGTAATTTTGTTCAACAGCGGTGCTTTTTATCAGTACTTTTTCGGCATGTTTTAGCTAAATATCAAAAAACAAATTCAACATACAGAAAGATAGTTATACAATTCTATTTGGATATTAGGAAAACAAAAAAAATGCTTGATAATCAAATATTTACATATTTAATTATCAAGCACTTATGTTTATTTCTTTTTCAAAAAAGCTAAAAAAACAATCTATTTGGATGCCGTTTTTCCACTCTCAAATTTATTCAAGCCATTTTCCAAAAAGCTTCTATATTCTAAAGTATTTGGCGTATAACCAACAGGTTTTTCCAACAATTCGCCATCAGCATTTAGCAATACATAATAAGGCTGCGTATTGGTAGCAAAGCAAGTTGTTTGCAAATAACTCCATTTGTTACCTACGGTTTTTACCTTTCGTTTTTTGCCATTGAGCATATATTCAAACTGCTCTTCTTTTGGCAAAGCACGTCCTTCATCTACATACAACGAAACCATTGTATATTCTTCTAAAAGGTCAGTTACTTGCGGCCATACATTCTCTTCCATCTTACGACAATTGACGCAAGCCCAGCCAGTGAAATCGACAAAAATAGGCTTGCCTTCTTTTTTCGCTTCTTCTAAGCCTACAAAAAAGTCTTTGATATGTTCTTCGTCTGCAATATGGTCGCCACCGCCGCAGCCATAGCTATAAAAAATTGGAGGAGGAAAACCACTCACCAAAGGCAAAGATTTACACATGATGCCAGGAATGAGATAAATCGCAAAAGCTACACAAGCTACCGCAAATGCACCACGAGGCATACTAATTTTTTTCAAAGGCGAGTCGTGTGGAAACCGTATGCGACCAATCAAATAAAGAGCCATTGCGACAAATAAAATAATCCAGATGATAAGGAAAGTTTCACGTTTTAGCAAACCCCATTGTTGTACAAGGTCGGCATTCGACAAGAATTTTAAAGCGAAAATAAGTTCTATAAAACCCAAAACTACTTTAACCGATTGCAACCAACCGCCTGCACGAGGCAAGCCATTTAACCAAGCAGGAAAGGCTGCAAACAAAGCAAAAGGCAATGCCAAAGCGACTGCAAAGCCTGTCATTCCGAGAATAGGCCCAAGTTGTTTTCCTTCTACTGCTGCTTCTACCAACAAAGTTCCGATAATCGGGCCTGTGCATGAAAACGATACCAAAGCAAGCGTAAAAGCCATAAAGAAAATACCTATCAAACCGCCTTTGTCTGACATAGAGTCCATTTTATTGACAAAACTTGTCGGCAATTCTATGTCGAAGTATCCAAAAAATGAGATGGCAAAAATGACAAAAATCGCAAAGAAAGCTAAATTAAACCATGGATTTGTAGATAAGGCATTGAGTGTGTCAGGCCCGAAAGTAGCCGTAACAAAAAAGCCTAAAGCCACATAAATCACGATGATAGACAAAGCATAAATTAAAGCATTTCTGATACCTGCTGCTCGGTCTTTGCTTTGTTTTGTAAAAAAGCTAACTGTTAGAGGTATCATTGGAAAGACACAAGGCGTGAAAAGTGCTGCAAAACCACCTAAAAAGCCGAAAAAGAAAATCATCCACGGCGTATTACTTTCCTCACTGCTAGTTGTTTGCCCACAATCCGTAATCACGGTTTTAAATTGGTCATTGAGAGCTGCACTTTTTACTTTATTTTTTTCTTTGGTGGCAGCATCTACTACTTTCGCTTTTTTATTGAATGAAAACTCTTCAGGCTGTGGAAACAAACAACGTGCATCGTCGCAAGTCATATAACGGAAATTTCCTGTTATGGGTGTTCCTTCCGCCATTTTCACTTTTTGGCGAAACGTCACTTCTTTTCCATACTTTTTGACACGCATTTTAAAAATCGGATCAACAGCATCTTTTTTGTGGTCGCTGATTTCCTCTGGTTTTTCGCTCAAAAACTCTACGGCTTCATTTTTATCGAAAGTAAACAAAGTAGGCAATGGCCCTTCTTCTGCTTCTTTGATGTCTTGCGAATATACATACCAGCCGTCATCAATTTTTGCTGTAAAATCGAGATTATATTCGCCATCAGCATCTGCTTTATTGATGGTGTAAGCCCATTTTACAGGTTCTAAAATCTCTTGCTTTTTGCTAGATTTTTTCTTTTTCTTCTTCTTTTTTTTCTTTTTGGGAGCAGCTTCCGTTTCCGCAACTTTCTCATCAACTGCTTTCGTTTCCTCTTTTGCAGGTGTAATGACGGTTGTTTCTACCGTTGTTTTTTCTGTTACGACAGTTTTATTGGCTTGTTTGGCTGGCGAAATCGGCTTTTTTTCTGTTGTTGTAATGGTTTTTGTGCCTTCTTCATTTTTTAGCGTAAAATTGAAATACTCTTCCAAACGCACGCAAGCCTCATCATTGCAAGACATATACAACAAAGGAACTTCATATTTTTTCGTAGCATCATTCGTTTTTACCTTAGCTTTGTAAGTGACGCTATTTCCAAATTTTTTCACCTCCATCTCAAAAATAGGGTCAAAACCTTCTTTGGCTTTTCCTATTTCTTTTAGGTCGCCAATAAGCTGGACACTTTTATCGGCAGTAAAATCGAAATCGGCAGGCAAAGGGCCGCCTTCTTCCACATCTTTCGAATAAACGTACCAGCCATCTTGAATCGTAGCTTTGAAGGTGAGCATAAACTCGTTGTTGCCGAGTGCTTCAGAGTTGGTTTTCCATTTTACAGGCTCAATGTTTTGGGCTTGTGCAAACAAACAAGCAACAAATATGAGATAAACTAAAGAGATAATATTTTTTTTCACGCTAAATGAGATTTTTGTAAAACAATTGAAACAAATTACTCAACTATAAACGCTAACACGCTGATTTTTTTGTAAATCAAGGAGTATCTGTAAATAGTACTTGGCACTTTTGATGCAAAGATAAGTGTAGTTGTGCAATTTTTGAAGTAATTAAGAATTTTTAACTAGCTTGTTAATGTTTTTTCACTTAAAAAAAGCAGCTTTTCGGCAGAATGCAAGCTAGTTTGTTTGTTTTGATAGTCCGAAAATAGCAAAAACCTTGCATTTTTTTTGCAAAAAAAGACAAAAATAAGTCAATAAAATGTCAATTAGCTGTCTATGTATTTTGTTTTGAAAATAAAAGGAGAGAGAAATGAGTTGTTGAGGTGCAGAAGTCGTATTTCGATAAAAAAACAAAATTGTTAGGTGAGTTTTTAATTTTTCTAAATTGGTGTTTTTATCATTGTAGATGCTTTTTTTAAAAGGTTGTTATGTAAAAATATTTACAATGATAAAAACAAAATAAAATTATTTTAGATGTATAGCAGCATTTAATTACAAACTTTTCGTATCGCATCAGACAATTTTAACCAAGCATCGTCTTCGTGTTGCCACTTGCTCAAAGGCATCAATCCCTTACTTTCTTGTGTTGGTAAAGCGTGATAGTTAGCCATTTCTGTGTCTTCTGTGCCTGCTTCTGGAATGGTATAGTCTTCTGTAATTTCCCAATTTTCCCAATCGCAAGGCTTCAATAAAAATGGAATGATAATGCCTTTGTTTGCCACAACTTTGTTTAAAGCTCTGGGCATTACTTTTTTGTAAATATAATCACTTGCAATAAATGATTGACTGACTAACAAAACGACAATATCTGAACTTTCTAACTGTTCCTGAATTTTCAAATCCCATTCTTCGTGTGCCAAAACAAGGCCAGCGTGCCAAACATTAATGCGTTTTTGCTGTTTCAAAGTCACTAAAAAGCGTTCCAATGCCTTGCGATAAGTTGTATCTTCTTCGGCATAAGCAATAAAAACTTTTCTAATTTTTGGTGCAGCACTTGCCATAAATGGATTGAATAAGGCTTTTTCCAATAGTTTTTTATCGTCTCTAATACCCCAATAATTTGCTTCTACAATAGTATTTGGTAATCTGGACGCATATTTTGTTTTTCGCAAAGTCAAATAATGTCTCAGATAGTAAGCACCATCTAGCGAAATAGACATATCTTTTGGTACAAAACGGTCTATTTTATCTTTTTCCCAAATTTCCAACAAATTTGAGGCTTCAATGTCATTATTTTTTCTGTAAACTGCTCGTTTTTCTTCTAAAAGATAAGACAAATTGATATAAAAATCAAGATGCTCTATATTCCAATAAGCCGACAACAAGCTTGTAAATAAATAAGTTGCTACTTTTTCGGTGTGTTGTGTTTGAAAAGGCAAGAGTTTGTAATGTACTTCTATCAATAGCTTTTCTAAATTGAGGGATAAACGAACTTTTGCTATTGCTGCTTGTGTGTCTTGGTCTGACAAAGTGAAAATAAGTTCGTAGCGATAAAAATGTTTCTTTTCATAGTTCTTTTTGGCAAAACGGCAAATCAAACGACTCATCAAACCATGCGGCAAATAATTTTTAAAACGCAAATAAAAACTAGAACAAGCAGTATTTTTCATATCAAGCGTAGCCAAAGCATATAAAGGCTCACGTTCATCGCAAATGGGCAAGTATTGCGGCACGATATACTCCACTTTTTGCGTTTCATTGTTTTGATGTTCTATGTTTTTGAATACAATTTCTTTTTTTAACATCAAATGACGTAAAGCCTCGCTGCTGCCTTCTAATTGTTCAAAAGCTACTTCCGAAATACGTCCTTTTTTATCTTTATCTTTCAAATTTTCTTTTTTTAGCACTTCATAAATCTTAGAAGCTACTTTTGAAGGGTCAATCCAAATATAATTTTTCAGATATTTATCTTCGTGAAAATACAATACGATGCCTCGCAAATGCAACACTTTGATTAATAGATTGCTCCAACCGCCAAATTCTTTTTCAAAATCAGTTATTTTAAATTCATTCTGCTTTTGTTCAGAAGCATTGATAGCGGCTAAAATTTTATCTAAAAGCTGACGTTCTTCTTCTGTTAAAGCTTGTTGTGTGCTTAGTTTTTGTATTTCTTCTTTCAGCACCACAGTAAAAAACTGCAAACGCTGTTTGTTCAACACATTCATTTCCTTTTTGTGTAACTCGCCTACTTGAAACTGATAATTGATGTTTATATCATTTACCAAATCGGCAGACAAGTAACTTGCTTTGTCATTTTCAGTACCAAAAATATTTTGTACTGTGATAAGCTGCATTTTATCGTCTTCTTGAAGCTTAGGCTGCAAAATGGCTTTTCGCTGTTTGTAATAGGCGATATTTCCGAGCCAATAGGGTGGCGAAAAATTGTAATATGCCTCTTCTTTGTTTTCAAATGCTATTCCTTTTCTATCTTTAATTTCTTTATAACAAAAATCTCTTTCTGCGTCCCAAAGCAACACATATTGTGTTTGGAAAGTAAAAAACATTTGATAAACAGCGTGATAATAGTCTTGGCCGCCAAAATCATAAATAAATGCTTGTTGATTGTTTTCATATTTCCATTTTCTGATTTTTAAACCATGTGTAGAACCTATTTCGCCTGCAAATTTTGTGTCATCTGCAATGAGTTTTTTGGCTAAACTTGTTTTTCCTGCTTCGCTATTGCCTATAAAGATGACTTTTAAGGGAAGGTCTTTTAGTTTTAATCTATCCTCAATAGAATACATTAAGCGTTCTAACAATTGTTTTTTATCATTTCCAATAGTTTGTAAAGTTTCAGTATTTAACAATTTTTCTTTTGTAAAAGGATTATTTAGAATGTTAATATACTTTAACTTTTCAACCATAAACCTAAATTGGTTCAAATTTTCTAAACTATGTATAAGGTTATTATCCAAATAAAGATTTTTGAGCTTAGTTAAGCTTTCCAAGTTTTCTATTTTTGAGATTTGATTGCTATCTAAACGAAGGTGTTCTAGTTTTTCTAGTTTTTCTAAATTTTCTATTTTTAATATATGATTATCATGCAAATGAATATCATTTAGTTGAGATAATGTTTCTAAATTCTCAATAACTGTAACATCATTTTTACACAGTAATAATCTTTCTAAGTTTTTTAATCTATTTAAACCTTCTATTTTTTTTATATTATTATGGCGTAAATGAAGTTCTTTAAGATAGCTTAAATCTTCTAAATTCTCAATTTTGCTTATTTGGTTATCACTTAAATCAAGTTTTTGTAGTAACGTTAAATTTCCTAAATTTTCAATTTTAGTTATTTGATTATTAGACCTGTTACTCTATAAAACTATTGATTATCAGTAGCTTATAAATGTT
>JBMZCV010000037.1:0-34335 GCA_049613665.1 Chitinophagales bacterium
TGTGAAAAAAGTTATTTTACAACCAAAGAAGGGAAACCTATTGTGTTAGCAAAATATTCTGATAAGGCTGCATACAAAGCAGGCGATAAGTCAAAAATAATACATATACCAGATATTATATTAATAGATTTTGATAGAACAGAAGTTATAAATATTGAAGGTAAGAAATATAAATTTAGACAGAAAGGTATCGATGAACTAAATAACTACGATTACATAGAACAGCACTATATTCAAAAATATTATCCTAGCTTTTCGATTATACGAACAGTCGTACTATATGGCAGTGCAGAAAATAAAATTATTGAAATAGAAATAGGTTTCTTATTAAACGAAAATGGTGGCTTAATACTAGGTATCAATGCACCACAATTGTTTCAAAAAGCTATTACAAACCTTTTAGATTTTTGGAACTGATGAGATTTATTGGCAATAAAACAAATTTAGTAGCATGGATTTACGCAGAAATACAACAGCAAAACATTGAAGGCAAACGTTTTTTCGATGTTTTCGCTGGTACAACTAGCGTTGGCCGTTTCTTTAAAACAAAAGGATTTCAGGTAGTAAGTTCTGATGTATTATATTTTAGTTATGTCTTACAAAAAGCATATCTTGAAAATAACGAAGCACCGCAATTTAAACAACTATTGCCAACAATAAAAGTACAGACAAATCAATTCTTTTTAAGCAAGTTGGAAATAGTAATTGCCTATTTAAATCAATTGGAAGGAAAAGAAGGTTTTATATATGACAACTATACTCCACAAGGTACAAAAGATTTAGCACAGCCTAGAATGTATTTTATCAATGAAAATGGCAAAAAAATTGATGCTATTAGACAACAAATAGAAGAATGGAAGCAAAATAATTTGCTTCTTGAAAATGAATACTTTATACTTTTAGCTGTTTTAATAGAAAGCGTACCTTTTTATGCTAATATTCTTGGCGTTTATGCCGCTTTTAAAAAAAATTGGGACGCAAGAGCTATCAAACCACTTCAATTAAAACCATTTCAAATACTAGAAAGCCAACAAACTCATTTTGCTTTCAATCAAAACAGTTTATCTTTATTGGATAAGTTTGAATACGATATTATTTACCTTGACCCTCCTTACAATCAACGTCAATATGCACCTAATTATCATTTATTAGAAACTATTGCCAAATATGATAATCCTATAATTAAAGGTGTTTCTGGCATGAGAAACTATGCACATCAAAAATCCAATTTTTGTAATAAGGATAAAGCTATTGTAGCATTAGAAAAAATTTTAGCTTCTAAAAATTATAAATATCTAATGTTAAGCTATAATAGTGAAGGCATCATGCCACAGGAAGCTATTATGCAGTTAATGAATAAATATGGTACTGTTAATTTGGTAGAATATGATTATTTGCGTTTTAAAAGTAATAATAAAGGAAAAGCTAAATATAAAAAATACATTAAAGAACAACTGTATGTCTTAAAAAAAACATCCTTTTAAAAAGAAACAAAAAACTATAAATCAAAAAACATTTCTTTGTAGAGACACGGCATGCCGTGTCTTCGTCATATTGCACCTAATATTTAAACGCCTAAAAACCATACTGTCAAATTACATTTTTCATTCAAGAACTTGCAACATGTTTTGGTGGAAAATAATTGTAGTTTCAGACACGGCATGCCGTGTCTCTACCATGTTATATTTCATATTTAAACGCCTAAAAACGATACTGTCAAATTACATTTTTCATTCAAGAACTTGCAAAATGTTTTGGTGGAAAATAATTGTCGTTTCAGACACAGCATGCCGTGTCTCTATCATATTTTCTTATTTCCTCCCCTTTTTCCAAACAAATTAAATATTTTTAAAAAAAAGAGATATGATTTGTTTGATATTTAACAATATATATTTCATTTTAGCCGTTAATTATTAAAAAAGCATAAAACAATATTCTTTTATATTATTTGCTTTATACTCATTAGTGCAAAAAACTTCTTTTGCATAGGTTTGCAGCTTCGCAATGGCATAAAAACTTTCTTTTGCATAGGTTTGCAGCTTCGCAATGGCATAAAAACTTTCTTTTGCATAAGTTTGCAGCTTCGCAACGGCATAAAAATTTTCTTTTGCATAGGTTTGCAGCTTCGCAACAGCATAAAAATTTTCTTTTGCATAGATTTGTAGCTTCACAACAGCATAAAAATTTTCTTTTGCATAAATTTGCGACTTCGCAATGGCACAAAAATTTTCTTTTGCATAGGTTTGCAGCTTCGCAACGACACAAAAATTTTCTTTTATCTAAAATTGATTTAACTAACTATTAAAAATAATACTCACTACACCCATAATATTTAACTTTTTCATCTATTTAAAAATAAATAATCATGTCCACAAATTCAGTGAATGCCAATTGGCAAGCGATTTCTAATCATTTACAATATCCTTTGTCTCTTTCTTTCAAAAAAACTAATATTGTTGCACAAGACCATATTGCTAAACTTGATGCTCGGCAAGTTGAACACACCGAAATAGCCGAAATGTATGCTAAGGTATTGCCTTTTTACCAAGAGTTTTCGAAAGCATATACTCGATGGCTCAATGAAAAAAGCTACTATAAAGGAGCTACTATCAAAGCCAATGATTTGCAAGATGAACTAATGAGTGTGAAATATGCACGTTGGAGCGGAGGCATACAGTGGCTTTTTGCGAAAGATAGTGCGGAGTATGCGACTTTGTTGCCAGATGGTAGTGTTCCTTTTCAAACAGGCGGAAAAGATTTTCGTATCAAAGCAGTAGAAACCCTATCGGTTCGGTTGCAAAACTATGCTGATTTGGCTCATGTGCAAACAGATGTGCAAACATTTTATGAGCTGATGAAAAGTGCAAGACACAGACAGCAAATGCACGAGCAGAATACAGAAAATGCAAGCGACTTGCTGCATAAGGCACAGCAAGATTTAATTGATGAGTTGTATTATAGTTTGCTGACTTTGTTGCGACTTTATTATAAAGACCGCACTAAGGTGCTGGCGTTTTGGCAAATAGATTTGTTGCGTACTAAAGGCAGTAGCACCAATGAAGATACAACAACAGAAGAGGATAAGGAAAATGAAAAGGAAGAAGTAGATGTTCCTGCTATCGACCCTGATACAAAAAAGGAGTTGTAGTATTTCATTTTATAAAATAAGAAAAGGCAGATATTCTAAGAATATCTGCCTTTTTTTATTAGGGTTTCGCTGAACAAACCTTCAAGGTTTCAAAAACCTTGAAGGTTTAACAAAAGTTTATTTATTCACTTCTATAAAGCCTTGCAACTTAATGTTTTGGCTTTCGATAGTTAAAACATAAAAGTAAGTGCCATCTGGAACGATGTTTCCGCTATCTTTGAAAGTACCGTCCCACCAATTGCTGCTGCCGTAGTTTTCTGTTTCAAAAACTAGATTGCCCCAACGGTTGAATATCATAAATTCGTTTTGCTGGTTTTCGGCACAACCCAATCCTGTTGCTTCTAAGAAGTCGTTTAGGCCATCTCCGTTTGGCGATAAGGCACTATATACTGATACTTCGCAACCTGCATCGCTCGTAATGGTTATATATACGGTAGCCGTATCGCAAATAGCTTCGCCATTGCCTAAGTCTGGGTTACAAACCGCATAAGTAAAGCTATCTATGCCTACAAAGCTGGTATTGGGCGAATAAGTAACCGTACCATCTGCTTCTATGGTGGCTAAACCATTGCTGGCTGCCTCCACAATATCAACTACTGTCAAATTGCCTGTATTGCTATCGGTATCGTTTGCCAACACATCTATATGTATGCTAGTGCCTGCGATGCCACTTGCTGTATCATTGACTGCAATAGGTAGCTCAGGCAGCTCTAAGACCGTAACGACAACAATAGCGGTATCGCTACCAAAACCTGCTGCCGAAATCACATACATAAAGGTATCTACACCCACAAAAGAAGGGTCTGGCAAGAATGTATATACGCCTGTATTGCCTACTTCTGAAACAACGCCATTCACTTCGCCACTATTGATAATGACTATATCTACTCCTGTGTCTGGGTAAATATCGTTGTCTAAGATAGGAATATCAATTGGTGTGTCTGTGAAAGTCGTAATATCAATATCATCTGTCGCCTGCAAGCCATTGACAACATTAATGATAACAGTAGCTGTTTCGCAACCTAAATCTGTATCGCAAATTTGGTAAGTGAATGTCACTTCGCCATCAAAGTTGGCATCTGCAATATAAGTAAATGTACCGTCGCCATTGTCGATAAGTGTTCCGCTAGATGGTTGAGTTACTATATCAACCGTAATATCGGCATTGGCAGGGAAAGTATCATTGCCGATTACATCAAAAGTAGTGCTACCACCATTGCCTACACTTATAGTATCGTTTGCTGCCGCAAATATATCTTCTACAATAATTGTGATAACTGCTAAAGTACAGTCGTTGTATTCATCACAAACCTGTATGGTCACTTCATCTGTTCCTACAAAAGAAGGGTCTGGAATGTAAGTAAAACAATCGCCTATAAAATCAATTGTGCCATCGTTTGGAGCATTGCCAATATTGATGAAATAATCATTTTCATTTGGCTCGCTAATGGTCAAACAGTCGTCCAAAGTAGTATTTTGGTCAATGGTATAGGTTTGATTAAATACCAAAGGAGGCGAATTGACAATAAAATTGATGTCGATGGTCGTACAAGCAATAATGATGTCGGAGTCGTCGCAAATTTCTAAGGTAATCGTATAAGTACCAGACTGTGTGCTAGAGCTGGCATAGGTCAAACAATTTCCATTCAAAGTAGCTGTTCCCTCATTTGGACTAATGCCAGCAATAGTGACATTGGTGAGGTCGCCTTCCAAATCTGAAATATCTAAACATACGGTTTCTTCGTCGCTTGGCCCCATAATAATATCTGATACAGGCTCAACTATTGGCGGTGTATTGTTTTCTAAAACTGTAACGCTAATGGTCGCTTGGTCGCAAGCCCCTAATGGGTCGCATACTTGCACTACAAATTGGTCATTGCCCGAAAAACCAGCACCTGGCGAGTAGGTAACGCAATTGTTGGCATCAATCGTAATTGTTCCATTTAAAGGATTGTTCAAAATAGAAACCGATAGTTCTGAAATGTCGTGGTCTGCATCGCTAATGGTTAAGCAAATGATTTCATCTGTTTCAAAAGGCGTTGTAATGGTTTCATCATTTATTTGCGGTATTTCGTTGGGTTCTGCTTCTACATTTACTGTAACAGTAATGGTTGTGCAACCATTATTGCCATCGCAAAACTGCACATCAAAAGTATCTGTTCCATTAAAACCACCATTTGGCGTATAAGTAAAGCAGTCGTCATTGTTAGCATTTGGCAGCACCGTACCATCTGTGGCAGCGACTACAACTTGGCTTCCATAGATTTGCCCTTCTGGGTCGGTGACATCTAAACAAATTTCAATAGGCGTTTCAAAAGCTGTTGTAACGATAGTATCGCTTACTTGCGGTGGCAAATTTAATAAGTTGCTGATATAAACCGTAGCGGTGCTGCACAAAACATCTCCATTGCAATTGATACAAGCTTGATAAACAAGGCTATCGCTGCCTTCAAAAAGAGCTGGCGAGCTATAAATAATAGCCGTATTGTCATTGTTGGTCGTAGCTGTTCCTTCAAATGGAGGGGTTAGAATGCTTACTGCAACATCATCATTACAAGGGCTAAAATCATTGTCTAGCACTTCGATAGTAACTTGCGTTCCGCTTGGCACAGTTGTTATGTCATTGTATGCAATAGGTGCAACACAGCCAACATTGATAACAGCTACTACGGTATCGGCACCGCCAGAGATATTGTCGAAAGCAGGCAATACTAAAGTATCTGTACCTTCAAAACCAACTTGCGGAGTATATTGTATGCAGGTATCGCTCAGTAAATTCATGCTTCCAAACATAGCAGTTGCATTGGCAATATCTGTTTGAGCATTTTCGGATAGCAAGCAGTAGCTAACGCAAATATCAACTATGCTATTGACAGCAGTACAAGCATAAACGGTATCGTTTTGGCAAGGCTCAATTACGTTAATAAATGTCCAGACGGTATCACATGCTAAAGCAGGGTCGCAAATAGCTATTTGAACGCTATCTTGCCCTAAGAAACCATTGGTTGGCGTATAGCTCAAACAAGTAGTATCGGCTTGTGGTGCGACATTGCCATTTTGGGGCAGCAGTATAATATTGATACTCAAATCATCGTCGTTGGCATCAGTAACTGGAATGCACCAATCTATTGGCGTATTTTGAGTAGTAGTGATAGACACATCGTCGGCAATTGGTGTTTCGTTAGGAGGTAAGACCGTAATGAATGCCGAAGCCGTATCGCAAGCCTGAGCCGCATCACACACCGTAAAGACAATTTCTTGTGTACCTATAAAAGTAGAAGGCGTGTATTCGACACATGAATCGCTCAAGACTATCGTAAAACCATTTATCAATTCGATAACCGTAATAGTGACATCTTGCCCTTCAGGTTCTACAATCTCTGGACAAAATGTGATAGGAGTAGCATATGCTGTTGTGTCATATACATCGCTTACTTGAGGAGGAAAGTTTTCTACTACATAAATAGTAACTTCTTCGCAAGCTCCCAAGTCATCGCAAATAATAACTTCAAACTCATCATTGCCCTCAAAGGTTGGCCCTGTCATATAGTTGATACAGGTATCATTTGTGAAAGTAAATGTACCGTTTTGAGCAGGCGTTAGCTCTACAACGGTGTATGGGTCGCCATCTGGCTCAACGATATTTAAACAAAAATCTACTGTGGTAACACCATTTGGCAAAATGATAGTAATATCGCCAGACTCTGGTGCTGCATTTGGCTTAGGCAATACCTCAACATATTGTGTGATGGTAGTGCAGGCATTCAAGTTGTCGCAAACGGTTATCTCAAAGCTATCAATGCCAGAAAAGCCATCGTTTGGTGTATAAATGAAGCAAGTATCGCTAGATAGCAAGACGGTTCCGTTTGCTGGCGTGCCAACATTCGTAATCATAACGCTTTGTCCTTCTGGGTCTGTTATCTCTGGACAAATCAAAATAGGTACTTCATAAAGCGTTGTTGTGGTATCGCTTACTACTATTGGAGCTTCGTTTGGCGGTGGCAAAACCGTAATAGTAGCCGTGACAGTGATACAATCTTCGGCATCGCAAATTTCAAAAGTTAGTGTTTCTGTACCTACAAAGTCATTTAGAGGCGTATAGTCAAAGCAAGGAACAGCTAAATTCGTGACTATTCCGTTGGCTGCACCGCCTTCATAAGTGAGCGTATGGGTATCGTCTGTGTCGGCATCAATGATGATAAAACAAGCTGTTGTGGTTGTATTAAAATCTGTGGTCACAACGATATCTTCTGCTTGTGGAGGCGTATTAGGCTCTGGCAAAACGGTTACTTCTACTGGAGCATCATAACACTCACCGCACTCATCGCATACTTCTATCGTAAAGTTGGTAAGGCCAGAAAAGCCATTATTAGGTGTGAACGTAATGCAGTTATCGTTGGTTATTTCTGCTGTTCCATCATTGATAGTTCCAAAATTGCCAAAGCTAACAGCATGTCCTTCTGGGTCATTTGCCACAATACAAATAACGCTTGCTGTTTCATAGTTTGTGGTAGCGGTTGTCAAATTGGCAACAGGAGCAGAGTTGAAACCAGCATTGATACTCACTATTAATGTGTCGCAATCGTTGGTCGGATAAAAAGAGTCGCAAACAGTCAGTAAAACCGTATCGAGACCTATAAAGTCTGTATCTGGCGTATAAATAAGTTGGTCAGCCGCTAAGTTGGCAGTTCCATTGTTTGTTTGTGCTACTTCAAATGTCAAAACATCACCTTCATCTACATCAATAGCTCCTGGTAGTGGAATGCTTACTGCCGTACTAACGCAAGCAGTTGCTTCTACTACATCGTCTAACCAAACAGGTGCTTGGTCGCAAGCCACGATAACGATTTCTAAACTCTCACACAAATCAGAATCAACCGTACAAGCATTGAAGCTTATGGTATCAGATTGAGCAGCCACAAATGCACCCTCATAAGTAAGACAGTTGGCTGAAAGTGTAATATCGCTACCCAGTTGATTATCAACGCTATTGATTAGGTCTTCGCAACCTGCATAGTCTGTATTGAAACAAATTGTGATAGGTTCGAAAGGCACAGCACAATAAATAGTTTGATTGTCTTGTGTTGTTACGCTTGGCGTATCAGCAGGATTAACGATAACTGTGACTTCATCGGTGGCAGTACAGCCAGTGTTTTGATTGGTAGTAGTAACCGTATAAGTGGTTGTTTCGGTAGGTGTAGCAGTAGGATTAGGAATGTCTGTTTGGCTCAAACTAGCATCGGCATTCCACAAATATGTGTCGCCACCAATGGCATTTAACTCAACGCTTTCGCCCGAACAGATGGTAATATCTTGGCCAGCATCGGCAGTTCCAGCAGGAACGACGAAGACCGTAACGCTATCGGTTTGCGAACAGCTTTCTAAGCCATCGGCATAAGTAACCGTAACAATATAAGTAGTTGTTTCGGTAGGCATAGCGATAGGGTTTCTAACATCTGCTTGATTTAAGCTTGCTGCTGGCGACCACATATAAGTTTCGCCACCTGCCGAAGCATTTAACTGAGCAGAGCCATTGGCACAAATCTGAATATCTGAACCTGCATTTGGAATAGGATTGATATTGAGGCTTACCGCAATTTGACCAATACAACCCAAATCGTCTTCATAGGTTAAAGTATAAAGGGTGTTTGAAGTCGCATAAGTAGTAGGATTAGCAATGTTGTTGGCCGACAAATTGTTGTTTGGTGTCCAGATAAAACCGACAGCACTTGGCGGAACAGGAACGTCTAAAATAGCCGAATCTCCTGCACATATCGTTGTATCAATTTGCATAAAATCATATGCTTCCTGAGCTATCAAAACGACAGAGTCGACAGCTTCACATCCTAAAGCATTCGTAACAGTCACATAGAAGGTAGTAAGGTCATCGGTGGTAGCAAGTGGGTCGGCGATTGTTGCATCAGACAACTGCTCGGCAGGTGACCATGCGTAGCTTACGCCACCAGAAGCCCCCAAGTTGATGAAAGCATCTTGACAGATATGAATAGTATCATTGCCAGCATCAGCCATAGGCAAAGCTACTGTTTTGACATCAATGGAGTCGACATTTTGACAGCCAGTAGCATCATCAGTTACTGTTACAAAATAGGTAAACAAACCAATATCAGTAATAGTAAGCGTAGGCGTAGCGGTGTTTTCATTGGTCATAAAATTGGTTGGCGACCATTCATAAGTATTGCCACCAGTAGCTTGTAGTTGCAAAGACGAGCCTACACATATAAAAGTATCGAGCCCTGCTTCTGCATTTGGCAAAGCATTGACAATGATGCTTACAGAGTCGGTCAATTCGCAATTGCCATTGTTAGCCACAAAGATATAAGTACTTGTAGTATCTGGCGAAATGTTTAAATTGTTTGTAGTGCCTAAAATTTCGGTTGGGTTGTCGCTATTTATCCAATATACATCACACAAATTGGTGGTTGCTTCCAAATCAATGTTTTCGCCTTGACAAATCGTTTCGTCTTCCGAGATAGTCAACTCGACAGGAACGATAGACACATCATCGATATAATAATAGGCAATGCCTTCTGTGTTTGTGCCAACGAGCAAAGAGTTGGTCGGATAAGCTTCAAAGTTTCCTATCGTAATGTATTGATAGGCACTATCGGCTACAAAAGTTGTTCCTACTTCTAGCCACGCATTTTGGTCAAATAAATAATTTTCTGCGGTATTGTTTATCTGTGGTGTTTGATAAAGTGGTGAGCTTGTGTTGGGCATCGTTTCAGAAAAATAGATACCCAGTTGGTCAATGGCAAAGTCGCTGCTTTCGGCCAAACTTACAAACATTTTGGCACAATACATTTGGCCTTCTACTAAAGGTTGTGCTAATTCGCTTGTTAGATATTGGTGTTGGCCAATGCCAGCCGTACTATATGCTATCAAACCTGCATAAGAGTCGCCACCATGAGGCAATTGCGAGCCATAAGCATTGATAGGAATAGCGACATCTGTTTCATCTTGTGAGCCTCCGCAGTTGCTAAACCAATCGGCAGGGAAACCATTTGTAAAAAAGTTGTCGGTGCTTTCGCCTTGTCCATTACAATTGACGCTATTGGTAGCCAAGCTAAATACATAATGATGTACAGGGCTGTTGCTGAGTTGTACCACAATTTGAACATCGGTTGGCACAGGCTCTGAAGCAGGCAATGTATAAGCAAATGTTTCGGTATCGCCATTTTTAGGGCCATCTGCTGTATTCTTTTCGAATTGAATGCCGAAAAATGGTATATCAGCATTGGCGAAAGGATAGTTTATGCTATAAGTATATCCTAAATTTGGGTCGCCATTATAGATACTAGAAGGAGATAAGTCAGTAGCAAATACGCCACCAGCTATTTCGAAAGAAGCATAAAAAAAAGATTGTGTACAATTGTTTGTCAATTCGTATTGATAAGTATTCGAGCCATCGTCATTTGTGATAATAGGCAACAAAACGACATCAATACAATTGTTGTTAAATTCTGAACACACAACGGCTTCGCTGCCAGAAAGCGAAGTCCATGTTTGGGTAGAGTCTATCTGCCCCAATTCGTTTGGACAAATACCTTGCTCAAAGCCTGCATTGGCCACCAAGTTGTCTTCGCTTGTACAATCTTCTACGCAATCTTGAGCTACATTAACTTCTAATAGCAATGAATCTTGACAACCGCCAGCATTCGTAATCACTAACTTGGCCGTGTAAGTGCCAGCCGTTGGATAAATATAAGCCGCAAACTCTGCCGAAGTGCTATTGACTACGCCATCATTTTCAAAGTCCCACGCATAAGTGGCATCGCTCAATACGTTTGTAGAATTATTTATAAAAGCCGTTGCAGCACCAGCACAGTTTTCTAATGCTTCAAACTGTACGTCTGGAAATTCATTGATAGTAACATCTATTGTTTGCGACACGCTACATTGTCCAAAGTCGGCATAAACGATAAATTGTGTGGTTGTTGCATCTGCAATATTAAAATTGAAACTTGTTGTTGTACTCAAAGTATCGGTCGGACTATCAGCATTTACCCACGCATAGGCACAAAAAGCATCATCTGTTACATTTAAAGTAATGTCGTCGCCTACGCAAGCCACAATTTGCGTTTCATTTATATTCAATTGAGGAATAGCTGACACCGTAATATCATCTATATAATAGTAGGCAAAGCCTTGTGTATTTAAAGGGCCATCATTTGGCACGGCCATTGACATGGTATTGAAATCGTCATAAAAGTTACCAATCGTTATCCAATCGTTGCTATCATTTGCCACAAAAACATCAGAAACATTTGTCCATTCTGTTGTATTTGTAATGATATTTCCCATGACATTTTCGACTTGAGGCGTAAAGTTTAGCGGAAATTGTGTGCCTACATTGATGCTATCATTAGAAAAATAAACACCAATATGGTCGGCAGCACGGCCAACACTATCTGCCAAACTGACATTGAAACTCACACAATAATTGTCGCCAGCTACCAAAGCCGTTTCCAATTGTGTACTCACATATTCACGATAATTGTTTCCGAAAGTAAACATACCAAAATAGCCATCGCCACTCAAAGGCGTTTGCGAACCAAACAAGTTGTTTGGTACAGCAACCGTATCATTTGTAGCACAAGCATTGAAGTAGTCAGCATTGCCCAAAGTAGGGCTATACCAAAAATCGGCAGCTTCTATTTGGGTTAAAGTATCTGGACAAACTGCAAAGTTTTCTAGGTTTGGATTTGGTACAATATTGTTGCTAATCACGGCTTCGCTACAAGGGTCGCAATCGTCAAAAACCGTTACTTCTATAAGCGTTGCTGCTTCGCAAGTACCAGCTTGATTCAAAACCGTTAGTGTCACTTCATAAACGCCAGCCGTAGGAAACTCAAACTCAACGCTTTCATCTTGGCCTGTAATATCATTTATGCCATCGCCATCAAAATCCCACGCATAAGTTGGATTATCAAACGCATTGAGTGAGTTGTCCGTAAACACGGTGCTAAAGTTCGTACAAGCAGCCGAATAAGTAAAATCTACGGTAGGCAAGGCTTGCACAGGAATTGTGATAGTTTCCTGCAAGCTACAAGAACCATTCGTTGCTGTTACGATAAAAGTTTGCGTAGCCGAAATGGTAGGCGAAAAGCTAGCATCACTACTCAAAATTGTGAAAGGGTCATTGATGGCTGCCCAAGTAAAAGAGTCGCCACCTGTTGCTACTAGCGTTGTTGTTCCGCCTTCGCAACTCAATTGATTGGGTGTAGCCGCAATCACAATTTCTGGCATCGCTTGCACCGAAACTGCATCTACATAATAGTAGCTTTGGCTCACTAATGGCCCTTCAATACCTGCAACCGTGAGGTCGGCAGTATTGGTATTGGCATTGCTATTGAAGTTTCCGATAGTCAAATACTGATGAGCAACATCTGCTACAAAAGTTGCACTAATAGTTGTCCACCCTATTTTATCGAAAATAACGCCGTTATCGTTGGTCACTTGTGGCGTGATACCCAAATGAATACCACCATTGGTAACATCTAAGGCTGTTTCAGAAAAATGCAAGCCGATATTTTCGGTCGCAAAATAGGTAAACTCAGCCAAACTCACTTGAAACTCAACGCAATAAGCCGTTCCAACATTTAGCGGCTGCGACAACTGCACAGAGAGATAGTCTCTTGAGTTATTGTCGTTGTCGTAAGCCAAGAAGCCAGCATAAGCACTTTCGCCACCATTAAAAGCCGCTTGCGAGCCATAAAAGTTGGACGGTACGCCAGCCGTTGTGTTGTTATCGACACAGGCATTAAAATAATCGGGGCTGCCATCGGTAGGCGAAAACCAAAAGCCTGCATCTCCTGTTCCTGCCACATTGCCGATATTGTCGAGGTTAGTAGGGCAGGAGAGCTGCTGTTCAAAACTAGGATTATTGACTAGATTTTGAGCAGTTAGTTGGTTTGTTACACTTAGTAAGCATAGACACCAAAGAAAAACTTTAAAAGTTGTCTGTTTCCATATCATAATAAAAAGTACATTTTTTTATTGTTTTTGCTAAAATGAGAAAGCTATTTTAGCCTAAGTAGTTGTTAAATGTTGATATAATAAATATTATTAGATTAATGTTTTTTGAAATGTATGTGCGAAAGCCAAAAATACAATGATTTTTTTGAAATTTCAATATGTTTTTTTGTTATTACTGTTGTAAGACAATATTGTTATTTTGATAAAGTATTTTGTAAGTAAGTAGTCAGACAAAAATAAATATACATCTCGTTGAAGTTAACACGCTGAACATCAATGCGTTAGCAACAAATCTGCCGTTTATTAAATAGGTGCTTGACACTTAATTGACTATAAGCTAAACGCTTTTGCTATAATGAATTATTGTTTTCATTGTAGGCAATTGCCAAAAAAAAATATGTGTTTTTAGTTTGAAAAGAGGTAAGTGTCTTTTTCAGACGCAAAAGTTAGGAAAGGTTGCTTTTTTTGTGGGGGATTTTTTTGAGTATTAGATATGAGACAGCTTATCTATAAATAGAATGGAGGTATTATAGGGCTGTTATTTGGTCTAATTTTTTCATTTTCGAGCAAAAGATTTAGCATGAATAGAATATAGATTGTTGAAATCATTGCCTAAAAGTTCGGAAACCGTATCTAAGTAGTTTTGATTAATCAGACCTGTTTTTTTATTCAAAATATCTTCACAATACACTTCTTGAGCTTCATTAAGCGTGCTTGTTAGGGAATAGGCCGCAAAATCATTTTGTTTAAGCCTAATATCTTTTTCTATAATTTTACTTACTTCACTTTCTGCATTTTCATTTTTTGTCACAACACGATTAGCAAATAGCAAATTATTAAACACCGTCAAAACATAAGGGCTATGCGTTGTAATGATAAGCTCATTTCCTTGATTAGCATAATAAGCCAATAGTTCAATCAATTGTTTTTGAGCAACAGGAAATAAATGTGCCTCTGGCTCTTCAATTATTCTGAATGCTTTTTCTTGCTCGAGCAAAACTAAAAATATATCTTGCAATATTCTAATTGCTTCTTGCTGTCCAGAGGAGGCATTATTCAAAAATACGGAGTGTCCATTTTCTTCATCAATGATAAGCTTTTCGCCATTACTATCGCTAGTATATTTTCCTTTCAGAATGCTATTAATTTTTTCTATGATTTTGTCTAGCTTTTCGTGTTTTCTTACATAGTAATTTTCAATGTATCGTTTTTTCAAGGTCTCAAAGCTACCGCCATATTTATTAAAAAGGCTTCTGACTTTTACGACTCGTTCTATAAAAAATAACATGAGATTTTCATCAATTGTTTGTTGTTTTTCAGATAGGCTTTGTTTTTGAGCTACTTCAATTTTATTTTGTAAGTTAGCAAACAAGTATTTTTCAAATAAGTCGCTATAACTAACTGTTGCATTTCTGCCTGCAATCACAAATAATGCATAATTGTGATAAGTATGAAAAATATTGTTTACCAAAGAAGATAAATGTCGTATATATTCACGATTTTTTTGTTCATGAAATATTTGCCTCCAAGAGTATTTTGATAAATCATTTTTTTGGAAATCTTGAGTTATACCGTAAATTTCTTTTGCAACTTCTGGTTTTAAAAAATTATTATTAATGTATATGGATAATTTATGGTTTTTATTGAATTTTAATTTAATGTATGAATCTTCTTTTAAATTATAATAATAAACAATTTCAAATCTTGAAAAATTGGGGCTATGTCCAAAAAAATCGTAAAACTTAACTGTAACTAAAAGAATTAAGCTGTTTTTTATATCAATATTATTTTTTTCACTACTATCTTGATAAATTCGATTAAAAAAATCATCTCTCAAAGACTTAAAAAAATAAATCAATTTAGCAATTGTGCTTTTTCCGCTCGCTTGCTCACCAATCAAAACTAGAATAGGTTTTATTTCTATTTCAGCATTTTTTACTGCACCAAAATTTTTAATAATAATCTTTTGCATAATTTAATTTCTGCCTTTTTCTTAGTAAAAGTAATACTTGGTTTATTAAATGAGAAATGACATATTTCTAAAAAAAACGATAGTATATATCTTTTTATATTCTGACACTTTTGGCTAGAAAATATGTCATTTCTAATACATCAAAAATTTGTAAAACTTAGTTTAAATTATGGGAAATATCACACCTTCAAAATCTCCCTCAATTTCCCCACCAAAACATCAATTTCCGCTTTCGTATTATACTTAGAAAACGAAAAACGAATATTCATCAAATCGTCGGCAACGCCTAGCGTTTCCAAGACATGAGAACCAATATCGACACCCGAACTGCAAGCACTACCACCTGAAGTACAGATGCCAGCAATGTCGAGATTCAGTAATAACAAATCAGTATTTTCACTAGCAGGAAAAGCTGCATTCACAATTTTTACGCTAGAATTGCCTTCACAATCGCCATTAAATTGTATATTTGGAACATATTGTTTGAGCTGTTCAATTAAATAATTTTTCAAAAACAAAATATGTTTCTTGTTGATTGTCAAGTTTTTATAAGCTATTTCGACAGCCTTACCTAAACCAACAATATTAGCGACATTTTCTGTTCCTGCTCTCATATTTCGCTCTTGCGGCCCACCATACAACAAAGGTTGTATCGTATAATCGCTATTGATATACATAAAACCAATGCCTTTTGGCCCATGCAATTTATGTGCCGAACCAGAGAGAAAGCCAATCTTTGTTTGCTGCACATCAAGATGTTCAAAACCAATACTCTGCACCGTATCAGAGTGAAAAAGAGCTTTTTGTTCTTCACATATTTTCGCCACTGCATCAACATCCAGCAAATTGCCGACTTCATTGTTACAATACATCAGCGACACCATTTTTCTGCCTTCTATTTGGCTCAAAAGCTGTGTTAAATCTTGCAAATCAATATGTCCTTTTGCAGTTAGTTTTACAAAATGAACATTGATATTGAAGCGTTTTTTCATGGCTTCCAAACAATGCAAAATACAGTGATGTTCGAGTGGCGAAGTGATAAAATCTTGCACACCTAAATCGTGAAAAGCCGACAAAAGTATAGTATTGTTAGCTTCCGTTCCACCAGAAGTAAAAAAGATTTCGCCCAAAGAAGCATTGAGTTGTTTGGCTATTTGTTTGCGTGCTTTTTCAATCGCTGCTCGTGCTTTGCGGCCTGTGGCGTGAATAGAGGAGGGGTTGCCAAAATGTTGCTGCAAATAAGGTAACATAGCGTCTAAAACTTTGGTATCAAGAGGCGTTGTAGCAGCGTTATCGAAATAAATCATTTATATATTTGGTCGTTTTATGATGGTATATTTTCGCCCCAAAAAAATGTAACTATTGGATTTTTTTCTAAACAATAAAGTCCCCTCTTGGGAGGCGTTGGGGTGGGTTTTTGCAAAAAAAAGAGAACTATTTTGTAAACCTACATTCTTAATATTACATTTTTTCAACGATATAAGTTTGAATAGCTTTTGGCAAAAACTTTTCGGCCTTGCCTTTATGTATCAAAATTTCTCTTACAATCGTAGAGCTAATATGCGAATATTTGGGTTTACAAACCAATAGAATCGTTTCTAAATTTTGTTCCAATTCTTTGTTGAGTTGTGCAATTGTTTTTTCAAATTCAAAATCGGTGGCATTCCTAACTCCTCGCAACAAAAAGCCAGCACCTATTTTCGTTGCAAAATTAGCAGTCAATCCCGAATAAGTTTGCACTTCAATTTTTGGCTCATTTTCAAAAACTTTTTCTATCAAGGAAAGGCGTTCTTCTAGCGAAAAAAAGTATTTTTTCTGCGAGTTTGTGCCAATAGCTACCACAATTTTTTCAAAAAGAGGCAAAGCACGTTGCAAAATATCGACATGACCAATTGTTATAGGGTCGAAAGAACCCGGAAAGATGGCTATTCTTTTCATATTGAAAATAATGTTTTTTTACAAAAGCAAGCATTAAAATGAGTTTTTTGGGTGCTTGCTTTTAGCTTAAATATGTTTGTAATTTTTTTTACGAAAAACTATACTTCGCTTTCATTTTCAGCGTCTTCTACCGTATTTTCAAAAACAGCAAAAATAGTTGTGCCATAATTTCGTTGTCTAAGAAACTTAGGATGATTTTCGAAGTTGTGATGCGGATTATGTTCCAAAACCAACCAGCCATTAGGAGCAACCAACCCTTTTTCAAAAATTAAGTCTGGAATCGTATCTAAATTTGGCAATGGATAAGGCGGCCCAGCGAAAATAAAGTTGAATTTATCGTTTGATTTTTTGATAAATTTAAAAACATCTAAGCGTTTGATACTTATCGGAAAATTCATCTGTTTGATGGTTTTTTGAATGAATACAACGCTTCGTCTATCCAATTCTACCGTTGTAATATCAAGACAACCACGAGAGGCCAACTCATAACTAATGCTGCCTGTGCCACCAAATAAATCGAGGGCTTTTAAATTATCAAAATAAAAATTGTTGTTAATGATATTAAATAAGCCTTCCTTAGCGATGTCGGTAGTAGGGCGTGCAGGGATATTTTTGGGAGGCGTAAATCTATGTCCCTTGTGTGTGCCGCCAATTATTCTCATATTTGACTATTTTTAATTAAATGTGTTTTTTTATAGATGTATAAAGTCTTGTTTTTCAGCTAGAAAAAAAACTTTCACTATCATGTTTCAATATACGACTTAATTTTTTTTTGGCAAAAAAAAGCGACATATAATCGTGTATTTATTGCAAATTTAGCTTTTGAAACAAATATTATATTTTTTGAATGCAAATACATTTTTTTCAAAAAATCAAAGATGCTTCTCAATATTAAATATTTTTTACTGCAAATATGGCATACAATTAGTGATAAAGTAATTAACTAAGTAGTCGAACAAATTTATTCTACAAATTTCAAAAGCTAGCATATTGGTTTTGAAAAGGTAAACATCGAATCATTCTATTCAGCAAATTAACAAACAAATAGATGAACTCAAAACCTTTAATTTACTTTTGTGATTTGTCTTCTCAAATGATGCTTGACACTTCACTTTTTCAACTTATTTAAAATATGAACTTATGAAAAATAAAATCCTTTATATTTGTCTATGTTTTATTTTTTTCACAAATCTTGCACTTGCCCAAACAACTGTTACAAAGAAAATTGTTTTGGAAGAGCTAACTGCTTCTTGGTGTGGTTTGTGTCCGTCTGGCAGCCTGACTTTTGACAATTTACTTCAACAATACGACAATGTTATAGGTGTGGCACATCATGTGAGTGACCCAATGGCAACAATTAGCACAAATGAATTGGCAGATGCTTATTCAGGTGGTGGAGTAAATATTTTTATGATAGATAGATATTTGTTTGAAGATGAAAATTTTGTGCAATTTAGTTTTGAAGCAGAGCCAATTAGAGAAAAAATCGAGGAAAGATTAAATCAAGAAACAATCGTTAGCGTAGGTTTAGAAAACATTAGTTTTGATGCTACAACAAGAAATTTGAGTCTTGATGTAAATGCTAATTTTTATGATAATGATTTGATTTCCAATGATTTACGCATCAATTTATGGATAATAGAAGATAGCATTAGCAGTTTAGAAAATGCTTACCAACAAGTTAATTATTTTGATGCAATACCCGAACACGAGTTTGGAGGTGTAGGAAATCCTATTCCAAATTTTGTGCATAAAAGAGTGTTGCGAAAGGCGATAAATGGAATGTGGGGAAATGAAAATATTGTAAATAGCTTGTCTGAAAATATATCAATAACACAATCTTATAATGTAGAAATTGATGAAAAATGGGATATTTCACAGCTTTATTTAGTCGCTTTAGTGCAGCAATTTGAAGATGAGAATTTGACGCAAAGAGAAATTTTGAATGCAGAAGAAATTAAATTAACAACAGCACTTGACCAAAATACGACAAGTATAAATCCTTTATTATCAGATGTTTATGAGCAAAATGCAAAAATAAAAATTCTTCCTAATCCTTTTGAAACAGCTACAAAAATTTCTTTTCAGTTGCCAAAAACTAAAAAAACAAAAATAAAAATTCTAAACTTACAAGGTGAAACGCTTACTCATTTACGCAATGAAATAATGAATAAAGGCTGGCATACGATTGATTATAATATTCAAAATAATAATAATTTATTAGTTGAAAAAGGCATATATATATTACATATTCAGCAAGATAACTTTATTGTTACAGAAAAAATAATCATTTTATAGCGTTTTTTTTCATTCTAACTTGAGTTTTAGGCCATACTATTTTTCAATTCAAAAGCCTATAGAACTTGCAAGTATTGGGTACTTTAAATCAAACAAAATAGTATGTTTTTCTTGCCTAAAATTTTTTTTTATGTTTTTGTTTTAAATTTTTGCTTAAAAAACTCATAAAAACTAACATTCATAAATAGCAATAAATAACAATAGATAAAATCGTCAAGTGGAATCGTACCTAGCCGAATGCCTAAATTTTCATTATCGTTATACCATACGATTTGCTCTTCAATACCGCTACCTGTCAAAACACCATTGACAAGCAAAAAAGGTACTAAAGAAACTAGAAATGCAAGGTAAAAATAGGCAAGTTTTTGTTTGGTAATAAAAAAAGAATGTATCGCTAGAAAACCGATAGCAAGAATAGCAGTTGTGAAAGGATATATTTTATCGTAGTTTGTAATAGCTACAAACGCAAGTGTTAATAGAATTAAAAAATTTATAAGTGTCGTTTTTTTTACTAAATATTTTTCATTTACGAAGTATATTAACACTTCATAAATAAAAATACAAGCATATGGAACTGTAAGAAAAAATAGGCATTCGCCAAGTGGCAAATTTGCCATATAAAAGCCGCTCAAATAACGCTCATTAAACCCCCAAACTCCCCAAGAAGTAAACAAAATATCCCAAACGATAAAGAAACTTCCTGTGCAAAAAATAGCTGAAAAAAGTGCTTTGAATTGTTTGTAGTAAGCAACACGAGGCTCAAAACTACGAATAAAAGGCACTAAGATTGTTAAAAAATTGATGCTTATGTAAAGATATTTTTCCACAGCTTAATATATTTGTATCTAATGTTTTTGAAAAAAAATTACTTTTTCGTGCTTTTTGATATTTGTCTTGCAGTTTTCAAATATTTTTTTGAAACATACAACATTCCAAAGCATTCGCCATCTTCTTTTCCCAAATGTTTATGGTGAGTTCGATGAGCATTTCTTATCGCTCTGAAATATAAATTATCTGTTTTTCTAAACCATTTGAAACGTTGATGAATGAAAATATCATGCACAAAGAAATAAGCTATTCCATACAATGCAATACCAAAGCCAATAGCCACAACTGCATACTGCTGATATATCATACCTAGCATGATAAAAAGCCAGCTAGGAATAGCAAAAACAAGAAAAAAAGCATCATTTTTTTCAAAAAAGCCAGCTTCTTTTACATGATGGTCGCTATGTAAAAACCATAAAAGGCCGTGCATAACATATTTGTGAACTGCCCAAGCAACTACTTCCATAAGAAGGAAAGTTGTTACGATAATAAAAAGATAGATAACTAGATTCATGATAAAAATATATTGAGCATTGCAAAAAAAGAAAACTGTATAATAAGTAATATTTTAGCTAAAAAATTTTGCTTATTGAATGATAATGAATGAAATACAAGTAGCAAAAATAATGATATGAAAAACCAAGCAATATAATTTTGAATTGGAATAATATTATTTTGCCATTGCCAAAAATCAAGTTTCATAGCTACAGGTTCTATTAAAATATCAAGCAACACCATTGCGAAAGCTCCAATTAAAGCTTTAAAAAAAATAGATAAATTAACGTTTTGTAAAATTGTTCCACAACAATATATCAACATCAGCCAATTTGCACCTATAACAATAGGAACGCTAAGTATTTTGCTGCCTAAACTTGCTCCATAATGATAGTTTCCAAAGATTAAACCTGTCGCAACGCCTAGTATTTCAACTGACAAACCTAGCACAAAACAAATTAGGCTAAAAAATACAAAGGCTCTGTTCCATTGTTTATGAAATGCTAATAAAATTGCTAAGGATAAATACAAGTTTGTAGCTGTTAGCAATAAAAAAATCGCCTGCCACGAACTACATAAACCCACTAAACCAACACTATAAATGATAATTAAAAAGGCACTAGCGATAATTGGCCAGTTTTTTTTGTCTAAAAAATAAGACATTTTCGATGAAAAGAAACTTGATTTTTTGCTTATTGATGACAATTTAATTTTAATTTATGATTTTCTAAAAATATTTAAGCATGAGCAGATTCTATTAAATCGCTAGTTATTTTTGCAGAAAGCAAACACAAAGGAATACCACCACCTGGATGAACGCTACCGCCACAAAAATACAAATTTTTGATGCGTTTTGAAAAATTTGGGTGACGACCAAAAGCCGAAAAGCGACTATTAGAGCTTGCACCATATAAAGCACCTAAATAAGAAGATGTTTTTTGTTCGATACCTCTTGGGTCTAATATATTTTCGCAAACAATTAGCTTTTCTATATCAGTTTTCAACATTCTGTTCAACTTTTTGATGATATTTTGCCTTGCTACCGCAATAATTTTATCCCAATCTTGATTTTTGCAGTGCGGTACATTTATCATCGTAAACCAATTTTCGCAATTTTTTGGTGCATCTTTTTTGTTATATTTGCTACTAATATTGATGTAAACTGTTGGGTCTTCATATACTTCAAACTCTTCAAATATAGCTTTGAACTCTGCTTTATAGTGTTGGCTAAAAAAAATATTGTGCAAATCTAGCTGTTCAAATGTCGCATTTATACCCCAATAAAAAATAAGAGCCGAGCTAGAACGTTCTTGTTGCAAGGTTCTTTCAGGTGCTTTTTGCGTTGGCATTAAATAGCGATAAGTAGGCACAATATCGGCATTGCTAACGACGATATCAGAGGCAAAAAAAGCACTATTTTCTCTTTTTATGCCTGTTGTTTTTTTACCTTCAACAACAATTTCTTTTACTTTTTCCCCTAAATGAAAATTTACACCTATATCTTTTGCCAATTGATATAAACTTTGAGGAATGGAAATCATACCATTTTTTGGAAAAAAAGTACCTAAATTGTGTTCTAAATGTGGTATCATACACAAAATAGCAGGCGTTTTGTAGGGATTTGAGCCATTATAAGTAGCAAACCTATTGAAAAGCTGAATAAGATGCTTTTCTTTCAGCAATTTTTCGTTTGCATCATTCATGTTTTCGAGTATCTGCAATTTATGTATTTTTGACAAAGCTTTCAATACATCTTTGCTAAAATATGTTTGCCATTTGTGCAACGATTTTTCCAAAAAAATGCGATGTGTCAAATCATATTTTTCCTTCGCTTGTGCCAAATAATTTATGATGACTTGTGCAACAACTCCTGTTTTTTGTTCTATTTCATTTGCAAAGACTTGACTATCTGTGTAAGCTGTGATTTGCGTATTATCTTCATAAAAATATTTGCAAGCGACATTGAGTTTTTGATATTCAAAGTATTTTCTTGTTTTTCTGTTAGATGTTTTAAACAATTCATGCAGTAAGTTTGGCATGGTAAAGAGCGATGGCCCAGCGTCAAATCTAAAACCTGAGCTTTTGATTTCGCTTAATTTTCCACCTACATAATTATTAGCTTCAAAAACATGTATTTCATATCCTTTTGCTGCCAAACGAATGCTCGTGGCGAGTCCACCTATGCCTGCTCCAATGATGCTAATTTTCATGATACAAAACCGAGGGTATATTTAATATAAGATTGACAAAAAAGCAAGGCTTTATGTTTATTTGATATGCGAATGCGTTGTTTTAATAACAAATCAATTTGTGTATTTGCTATTTTTTTGAATAGAGCATAATAATATACATAAGCAATATATACACCAAATCGAGCACTTGTTGGAAGCTGTATAATACCTTGTAAACCTTTGCTAAAATCATTTTCTATATCTGCTAAAATGTCTTTTTTTGTATTTTCGTTGAGCTGCATAACATCAAGATTTGGAAAATATGAACGCCCTAAATCTTGATAGTCATCTTTTAAATCTCGTAAGAAATTAATTTTTTGAAAAGCAGCTCCTAAGCTCATTGCATAAGGTTTTAGTTTTTCATAATCTTGCATATTTCCTTCGCAAAAAACAGTTAGACACATTAAGCCTACAACTTCGGCAGAACCCAAAATATATTCTTCAAAAGAGAGCTGATTGTGTTCATCTTGTTCCAAGTCCATTTCCATGCTTTTCAAGAATGTTGCGATTAATTCATGGTTAATGTTGTATTGATTAACAACCAATTGAAAACTGTTTAAAATAGGGTTTAAACTAATGCCTTCTGCAATAGCTAAATAGGTGTCTTTGGCAAATTTTTCGAGTAATTTTTTTTTGTTATAATCGTGAAAAGTATCTACAATTTCATCTGCAAAACGTACATAGCCATAAATAGCGTAAATAGGTGCATGAAGGCGTTTGTCCAAAGCTTTGATACCTAAAGAAAAAGAGGTGCTATAAGCTGTTGTAACTCGTTTGCTGCAATCTAAAGAGACACTATCAAATAGTTGCTTCATATTTATTGTTTTGTTTTATATATTTATTGTTGATTTTGAAGTTTTTACATATTTCTTTTGCGACTACTTGTCCTGAAATGAGAGAGGGAGGAACGCCAGGGCCTGGAACAGTTAATTGGCCTGTATAATACAAATTGCTTATTTTTTTGCTTTTTATAGATGGTTTCAACAAAGCAGTTTGCTTCAAAGTGTTGGCTAAACCATAAGCATTTCCTTTGAAAGCATTATAGTCTGTTATGAAGTTATTTTGAGCATAAGAACGTTGATAAATAATGTGTGAGCGGATATTTTGTTTCGTTAATTTTTCTAACCTGCTCATTATCAAGTCAAAATATATAGTTCTTGTTTGTTTACTATCTTTTAGGTTTGGAGCAACAGGCATTAATAAGAAAAGGTTTTCCATACCTTGAGGAGCAACGCTAGAATCTGTTTTGGAAGGACAACAGACATAAAATAGCGGCTTACTTGGCCATTTCGGACTGGTGTAAATTTCATTGGCATGAAGCTCAAAATCTTCGTCAAAAAATAGGTTGTGATGTTGTAGGTTTTTTAGTTTTTTATTTACGCCGATATAAAAAAGCAAACAAGAAGGTGCAAGACTTCTTTTATCCCAATATTTTGAGCTATAAGTGCGAGCTTCTGACGGCAATAAATGCTGTTCTATATGATGATAATCAGCACCACCAACGAGAATATCACATTCAAAACCTTGACTATTTGCAATAACATATTTTACTTGATTTTTTGAAACAACAATACGTTCAACGGCTGTATTTAAATGAATTTTAACACCTAATTCTTCCACCAAAGAAGTCATAGCAGTAATGATTTTGTGCATTCCACCCATCGGATACCATGTGCCTAAACTAATATCAGCATAATTCATTAAGCTATACAAAGCAGGCGTTTTTTGTGGTGTAGCACCTAAAAAAAGAATTGGAAACTCCATAATTTTTAGGAGCTTTTCATGCTTGAAATATTTGCGAACAAAGGTGTGAAAAGAATTTAATAAGTCTAATTTTATTAAACCTTTTATTAATCGTATATCAATGAACTCACGAACAGAAAGACTTGAACGATGCACCAAATCGTTGATGCCAACTTCGTATTTGTAAGCAGCATCTGCTAAAAAAGCTTTTAGTTTTTGGCTACTACCTTTTTCTAAGCTTTCAAATAACTCGTATAAATCTGAGAGCTTGGCAGGAATTTCTGTAACATCATTTTCTCCAAAAAAAACATTGTAAGAAGGATTGAGGCGAACCAAATCGTAGTAGTCGCTTGGTTTTTTTCCAAAAAGAGCAAAAAAGTTTTCAAAAACATCTGGCATCCAATACCAACTAGGCCCCATATCGAAAGTAAAACCTTTGGTTTTAAATTGTCTTGCACGACCACCTGTTTGTTCATTTTTTTCTAAAATCACAACTTCGTAGCCAGCTTTTGCTAAACAAGCTGCTGCTGATAAACCAGCAAAACCTGCTCCAATAACAATGACTTTTTTATTCATAGACTTTTGTTTTTGTTTAATGGTAGAACAAAAAGTATTTACAAATGTTTATAAAAAGTTGTTGTTTTTTTAAAAAAAGCTTGTTTTTGTTTAGTTTTTAATTAAAAATCTTAAACAAAATGATTTTAAAAATAGGTTTGGCTTTGTGCTAAGTTATTTGTATTTCAAAGTTAAAATAATCAAAAAAAACGCATCATTAAAAGCAAGAGTAAAGCTTAATGATGCGTTTCGTTTATAAAAAAAATAGGAATAGTTGTTTTTTATAAATCTCTAGTTCCAAAAGTGTCGCCTTGCGTAATGTCGCCCGAGCGAAAACCTTTCATAAACCATTTCATACGTTGGTCTGACGTGCCATGTGTGAACGAATCTGGTACGACATAGCCACGAGATTCCATTTGAATTTTGTCGTCGCCAATAGCATTTGCGGCTGCTAAAGCTTCTTCTATATCGCCTTCTTGCAAAATTTTCTTTGTTTTTTGAGCATGATGAGCCCAAACACCTGCCAAAAAGTCGGCTTGCAATTCGAGCCTAACAGAAAGGTCATTGTATTGTTTTTCTGGCACTCGCCCACGCTGCGAACTCACTTGACTTGTCAATCCCAACAAATTTTGAACATGATGAGCCACCTCATGAGCCACCACATAAGCCATCGCAAAGTCGCCAGGAGCTTTAAACCTATCTCGCAATTGCTGATAAAAGCTAAGGTCGATATATAACTTTTGGTCGGCAGGGCAATAGAAAGGGCCTGTTGCGGCACTCGCAAAACCGCAAGCAGATTGTCCTTTTTCGCTAAACAACACCAAAGTTGGTTCTACATAATTTCTGTTGAGTTGTTGCTTAAATTGCGTGTGCCAGATGTCTTCGGTATCTTTCAAAACAACTGATACAAATTGAGCCAATTCGTCGTTTCCATCGCTGGCTTGCGTTGTTTGTGTCGTTTGTTGTTGTGCTTGCTGTTGCTGTACACGTTGCAAGATTTGCATCGGATTTTCGCCCATCAATAACGAAAATATCACGATAATAATTGTTCCTGCTCCGATGCCTGTTGTTACGGTTCGTGCTACGCCTCTTCGGTCTTCTACATTGTCACTTCCTTTTCTTCCTCTCCAAAGCATATTTTATTAGATTAAAGTTGAATAAATATTTTTCTTGATTTGAACAAAAATAATTTTTTTTTTGCACTTAATGGCTTTTTTAGCAAAAAAATCTGTTCGTTTTGCATACGCTAAAAAAGATATAAGCTAGCTTTTAGACTGAAATGGTGCTAGAAAGTCATTTCGTGTAGTTTTTAATTTTTAGTTCGTAGTTTTTAGTTGTTATTTAATTATTGCAAATATACAATGACGAACTTGCTATGATTTTTAGTGTAGAGAAAAAACTAGACTACATTTTTTTATAAAACAAATGAAAAACTGTATATTTGACAGCATAAAAACAAAAACTAAGTTTCGCAAAAAAAATATGACGCAACAAAAAGAACAAATAAATATCTTTATCGCTTATTCAATGACTGATAAGGAGTATATAGATGAATTACGCAAGCATTTATTTCCTTTGGAACGCAACAACGAAATAAAAATTTGGTATGACGGTGAAATTATTGCAGGTGCTGTTTGGGAAGAGGAAATAGAAAAACATTTGCATGAGGCAGATATTATCTTGCTATTGGTAAGTAGCGATTCCCTGTATTCTGAATATTTTTACGACAAGCAAGTAATAGAAGCTTTGGAGAGGCATGAAGAAGAAAAAACAAAGGTTATTCCTATTGTTTTAAGTCCTTGTTTATGGGAAGAAACACCACTCAAAAGCTTGGAGGTGTTGCCACAAGAAGGTTTGCCTATTAGCAAATGGGAAAATGAAGACGATGCTTATTTTAACGTGGTAAAAGGTATTAGCAAAAGTGTCAGACAAATAAATGCAAAACGAGACATTAAAACACAAATCTCAGAAGTATTAGAGCTAGAAAAACAAACTGTTTTAGTACAAAAAAATAATATAAAACAAAACGATAAACAAGTACGACAACAGCAAGGCGAAAAAGAAGTGAATACAAGTGTTTTGCCAACGATAAAAGAATCAAGGTTGGCTAGATTGATGAATAACAAAATAGCCAAATATGGTTTGATTATTTTATGTATATGTGTGGTGTTTTTTGTAATTCAAGTTAGTGATAATACCATTACAAATATTCCAAAAACTAGAGATAGCATTATAAAAGAGTTGCAAAACGATATGGTAACAGTAGCTGGAGGTACTTTTGAAATGGGGTGCAACGAACAGCGAGATGGCACATGTAAAAATGACGAAAAGCCTTTGCATAGAGTGGAGTTAAAAAGTTTTTTGATAGGCAAATATGAAGTCTCTCAGCGACAATGGGAAACTATTATGGGAGAAAATCCGAGCAAGTTTTCAGATTGTCCTGATTGTCCTGTTGAGCAAGTGAGTTGGAATGATACAAAAGCATTTATCAAAAAACTAAACCAAGAAACAGGCAAGGCATTTCGGTTGCCTACAGAAGCTGAATGGGAATATGCAGCACGAGGAGGGAAGAAAAGTAAGCGATATAAATATGCAGGCAGCAACGACATCGAAAAAGTAGCTTGCTATGGAAATACAGATAACGAAGAACTTGTCAATGAAAATAGTGCAGGAGAGAAAGGCAATGAATTGGATTTGTATGAGATGAGCGGCAATGTTTCGGAATGGTGTGAAGATACTTATGCACCTACTTTTTATAGCAATACGATTACAAAAAATCCTATTAATAATGTAACAAGTATTTATCGAATATTGCGAGGAGGAAGTTGTTTTAGTAAAAAAGAAGAATGCCGTATTGCCAATCGTACGAAACGCAATAAAAACGAAAGACATTTTAGTATTGGCTTTCGGTTAGCCGAAGATTTATAGGTCTATTATTTTTTAGCCAAAATTGCTAGTACAGAACAGTTACAAAAAATGTATAAATGTTCAAACTATTGTCTAAAATAATTATAAACACACTGTAAAAGTATATTAATTTAATTGCTTTAATTGCTTTAATTGCTTTAATTGCTTTAATTGTGCTTTTTTTGTCACTAAAACGTCAGAGCGGAAAACGGACGCTTTGAGCTAACGCATTGATATTCAGCTACTTAACTTTCGCAATTTGTAGAATAATTCAGCTATTCTCGATTTGAAATAAAAAAAATATTTGTCTATTTTCCTGTATTAACAATTAGTTTTTAAGGCTTTTTTTTATCAAAGGTTTAAACATACTATTTTTTTTAGGCTAAGGCGGCCAATATTTGCAAATTTAATGGTCTTTTGAACTGAAAAATAGTATGTTTCCCTTGCCAAAAGGAGTTTTTTTATTAAACTGAAAAGTCTTATAAAAAATGTCAGAACCATTGCCATAAACGATTAAAAATAAGTATATTTGAGGCTTCAAAAAATAAAGCATCTTATTTAGTAAATATATCAACCTATGACTATCAACAAATCGGCAGTATTAAATGCCCTAAGTTATGTAGATGACCCCGATTTGGGCAAGGATTTAGTGACTTTAAAAATGGTCGATAACATCAAAATTGATGGCAAAAAAGTCAGCTTTCGGCTGATACTCACTACGCCAGCTTGCCCTATGAAAGAGCAAATCAAAAACGCTTGCATCACGGCTATCAAGCATCTCGTGGACAAAGAAGCGGAGGTAAACGTAGAAATTACCTCGAAAGTGACGAGTCATAGACAAGACAATGGAAAGGTTTTGCCGAATGTTAAAAATATTATTGCGGTAGCATCTGGCAAAGGTGGCGTAGGAAAATCGACGGTAGCCGTCAATTTGGCCGTCGCTTTGGCAAAACAAGGTGCAAAAGTGGGCATAATTGATGCCGATATTTATGGGCCGTCTATTCCTTTGATGTTTCAGTTAGATGGCCAGCGGCCAAAAGTGCAGAATGTAAATGGCAAATCAAAGATTATTCCGATAGAAAAATACGGCGTAAAAACCTTGTCGATTGGCTTTTTGACCGATGCACGTCAGGCAGTAGTTTGGCGTGGGCCGATGGCTTCCTCTGCTTTGCGACAGTTTGTTACAGATGCAGCTTGGGGCGAACTCGATTATATGCTCATCGATTTGCCTCCAGGTACAGGCGATATTCATTTGACTTTGGTGCAAACTGTGCCTGTGACGGCGGCTGTTATCGTGACGACACCGCAAGCAGTCGCACAAGCTGATGCCGTAAAAGCTTTAGAGATGTTTAAAATGCCAAATATCAATGTGCCTATTTTGGGTGTAGTCGAAAATATGTCATATTTCACACCGCCTGAGCTGCCAAACAATCGCTATTATTTGTTTGGAAAAGATGGCGGCCGTCGTTTGGCAGATACTTACGATGTGCCTTTGCTCGCTCAATTGCCGATAGTGGAAGCCGTGAGAGCAGGAGGCGATACAGGAAAGCCTATTGTTTTGGAAGAAAATAATGCTATTGCGACTGTTTTTATGCAGTTTGCCGAAACAACGGCCAGAAATATCGCTATTCGCAATGCTAATCTTGCACAAACAAAAATAGTCGATATGAAGGCTTAAATGTTATATTTTTATCAAAAAAAAAGCGACATTTCTTTTATTGAAATGTCGCTTTTTTTTGCTCAATAGTTAGGTGTTATACTTACCAAATGAGAAACTTTTTTTTGTTACAAAAGAATAAAACAGTTCTATTCTTTTACATAAAAGAAAATACCAATAGAAAGTAAAATCAAAACGAGTAACAAAGAAAAATAATACTGAAAATCGAAAGCAATTTTTACTAAAGATGGCTTGCCTACCACAAGTGTATTTGCCCAAAAATAAGGGTGATGTTTTTGTTCATCTTTATGTAGCAGCATCGCTTTTTTGGCACTAAAAACAGCATCTGCAAGGTGTTTGTTTTTTTTCAAATTGCGATATACCGACAGCATAAAATCGCTGGTATTGCCCTCGGTTCGCCACAAATTGAGCAATACGCTAGGACAACCACTATAAAATAAAGCTTTTGTTAAGTGCTGTAAAGAATGCCCATTTTTCAATTTGTCATCTTGTTGCAAGGCTGTAAAAACACTCAAGTTTGCTTGCACATTCATATCATACAACTCTTTAACATACAATTGTCCATCATCTTGTGTGCTGTTGTGGGTGTGAAACAAAATTTGCGATTGCAAAGGTTGCGTATCTTGCAACAAAGTATGTAGTGCCAAATGCAAGATAGAATAATTTTCTATATCTGTTTTAAATTGATACTCAGTTGTTTGTTCATCTAACAAAAGCTCGCCATCTAGCAATTGAGCAATCAGTTGCACTTCTTGTTTTCCGCTTTTTAGCTGCCAATTTTGCTCTTCTTTCCATTGTCCAAGAAAAGCAGTTTCATAATTTGCCATAATTTTTTCACGCTCATAAGTTGTATTATAGCCTTTGAAAGTTTGCAAAGGATTGTTGCTTTTTTGGGTTACTTTTCCAAAAAAATCGGACGCAGTATAGTCATAAACAAATTTGTATTTATTTAATAAATAATCTAAAGCAGCATATTTTTCATTTGCTGTTGCAGGCTCATATAGCAAGGCTTCAAAAGGCAAATAAGTTAAATGATTGTCTGGAATAATGGCAATTTGTGTAATCGTTTTATCAAGTTGTTTTTCAATACCTTCAAACAAAACTTGATACAAAGTATGTGCCGATTGTGTAAACTGTTGGTAAGTTTTTGCTGAATTTTCTCTGGCTAAATCAGGATTAGAAATACTTGCTTGAAACTGCTCAAAAGGCAATTTTGTTGTTGTTTTATTACTTAAAGGTATAAAAAAACTATTTGTGCGACTTATTGCCAAAGCATATCGACAGCTATCCGTCCAAATGTAAGAAACTAAAGCGGTATTTTCTGCTAGTTTAGCTAATTGTTTTTTGCTGTTTTCTAAGCTTATCGTTTTTGTTTCATATTTCAACGCATAATATTTAGGATATTTTTTTTTCGTTTCAGCTACCCAATTTATCAAAGCTTTTTCTAATTTGTCCACTTGTTGTTTCAACAGCTTCAATTCGTTTTGGTCTGCAAAATCACCGAGTTGTTGCGTTTCCAATAATTTTTGTCGATAAAAATTGCGATTAATTTTGAGCTGTTGTTCTTTTTCGATAAAATCGGCAGGTAAATCGGCAAACTTTTCGATATTATCATTCCTCATAGCTTCGAGCAAAAAACTTCGTTTTCGTTGTTCTGCCAAACTAAAAGCAATGTTTAGATATTTCTCTTGTTTTTTGTTTTTATATAAATCAAAAGCCGTTTTTATACCTTTTTCATAGCTTACCAGAGCATTTTCTAATTTAAATTTTTTGTAGTACAAACCTTCTTCAAACATATAAATGTGATGTGTAGTTTGGGCAGCTACTTCATAAGTTTGCAAGGCAGCTTCAAGATATTTTATATCGCTCGAAGATTGATGCAATGCTATTAATGTTGCCGCTTTTTTGTTGAGAGCTTCTAGCAAATGAGCTGGCGATATGATATGAGACAAACTAGGATTTTTTGAAAAAATGGTCTCATCAAAATTTGGAGCAAGAGCAATAATTGCTTGCTGATAATACTTTAAAGCATTTATATAATCTTTTTGTTTGGTATGAATATCTGCAATATTTATATAGCTTTTAGAAATAACTGGATGTTTTTTGTTTTTTACTTTTAAATGACGTTTTAGGGCGATGTTATTATTTGTTAAAGCCGATTTATAGTCGCCTTTTTTAGCATATACTAAAGCTTTAGTCTCATAATTGCTGATACAATCAGGGTGAGTTGGTTCGAAAAACTGTTCTAAAATATCATTAGCTTGTTTTGACATGGCCAAAGCCTTATCAAAATCATTTAGTTTTTCGTGTACCATAGCAAGATGCGTATATACATTTGCTTTTTGTAAATAATTGGTAGTAATATTTAAGCTTTTTTGGTAAGCGTTAAAAGCTTTTTTATAGTACTGTTGTTCCATCAAAATCATGCCCATATTATCATATACATCGGCTAATCTTGAGTGTGTTTCGCCATATTCTTGCTCAAGAATACGGAGAGCTTGTCGATTAAAATTGGCAGCTTTCTTATAATTTCCTTGATAATAATAAGTGATTGCAAAGTGATAATAGGCATTTCCTAAATCATAATTTGTAGCATTGCTTCGTCGCATTTGTCCATCTATGGTTTCAAGATGACAACGAATAGCTTGTTTATAATTGCCTTTTTTTCGGTAAGCAATTGCCAAATGATGATAAGCTTTTGATAACCCTAAATCTTTGTTATTCAGGCGTTTATCTCCAACAACTACTGCATTTTCTAATATTTTTATAGCTTCATCTAGTTCTTCAAAACGGTATAATTTGTACCCTACATATACTAAAGTATTGACATATTTGTTCCATTTTTCTTCATTTTGATAAACAGAAACAACTTTTTGTGTATAAAAAATAGCACTATCTATTTGTGCTATTTTTAACAATGAATCAGCCTTAAAAATATAGGTATTTAGAGATAAGCTATCATCTACTGTTATTTTTGTATTATTTTCAGTTGCTATTATTGGTAAGCTAGCATACAAATAACACAAAAAACAGATGAAATATGCACACACTTTTTTTCTTTGAATCATATAAGTCTTACATTGTTATTAAGTGCTAGGCACTTTTTTGTAAATGGTTGATTGATGCTCAAATCTTGAAACTAACTGTGTTAGATTCAATTGCTTATTAGCAAAAATCCATTTAACTACTTATTATAATTCCTATTTTCATAGTAGTAAGTAGTTATATTGCTTGACTATTTTATATCAAAAACTGTGCGATTTTTTATTTTTTTACATAATAATGCTTTTTTTTGTATTATATGACATAATTATAACAATTTTAATTGTGAATATTTTTTGTTATAGTATGAAAATTAGATGAAGCTTTCTAATTTCCGCCGCCGACTTTTCCTGTCAATACTTTTACTTGAGCATTCCATAGTTTTATTTCATCATCCATGTCTGCTTTGCTATCGCTAAAATCGGTGATAATTAATACGGTATCGCCTGTAATAGGTGATTTTTCGATACGAAACTCTAGAAACTCACCATCTTCATTATCTTCAAATTGCAATCGAATAAAAGACTTTTCTTCCTGCTGTAGGATACTCGCATTTTCTCGTTGTCCACCCCAATAAAAGCTATATATCTTATCGTTTTTATCTACTGCATCAGCAAACCAACGTGCTAAATCAGATGGATTAGTCAAAAAACTATATAGCAAAGAAGGAGAAGATTTTATTACATAATCTAAAGTATATTTGATTCTTGCCATGTTGTTAAAGATTTTTACTTAGTGAAACAATTGAAATAACTTGCTCAAGTTTGAAAGTCAATATTGTGATTTTTCAATACCTAAACGTGAATTAGGGCGTACATTAAAAGGAACTGGGTACTTACAAAAGAAATTGATAACTTACCAATGCCATTTTTTTGTCAATTAATGTTTCAAAGAACATCATTTTGCTCAAAAAAGCGTTTAGTAGTAATGCAATAATAAACAAAAAAAGTTTTTTTCAAAATTTTTGAACCAAAAAGTCTAAAAATATATTTACTTTGTAAACAATTATATCAATTTTGGTTTTAAATATCCTAAAAAAGTCTTAAATTTGCAAGATGTGTTTTTTCAGAAAATTTTTCCAAAACTTGTATATTAATAAATAGCTTAACAAAAATGAGTAATTTATTTCTGATGTTTCGCTTAGTGATAAATTTTTAGAAATAACTTGACAAAACTTTGAAACTAATACGCTAATTTTTTCATATATTAACAGATATTAAGTCAAACATTAAAAATAAATTGTTTTTTTATGGAAGCTAACACATTCATTTCCAATGTATTAGTTACCAAAACAAGCTATATCAAGTTAGTGCTTGTCACTTAATTTTCAGTATAAAAAAAGTAATATTTAAAAATACTGAATTTAATTTCCAAATAGTTAGAAAAATTTGTTCTGACTATTGAATTTAGTGCTTGGCACTTACCAAACCAAATACCTTTTATTAGATTATAAATAACAAACACACCAAATAAAACAAACGTATGCGTCAGCTAAAGATAACCA